>JBBQRM010000361.1:0-3737 GCA_038214855.1 Rhodobacterales bacterium
AGCGCTTCCGAGAAGCAGCGCGGAAGCGGCCCCACATCCCCCCAAGAAAATCTGTTGCTTTTGAGGAAAGCCTCGCACAGGCTGCTCGCCAAGGCGGGGGCCAGGGGGGACGGGGATGGACGGCAATCTCGATGCGCTGACGACGGTGTTCACCGAGTTCTACTACTGGGTGACCGTGGTCATCATGTTCCTGATCCACGTCGGCTTCTGCATGTACGAGGTGGGCGCCAGCCGGCGGCGCAACCACATGCACACGCTGATGAAGAACGTGATGATCATCCCGCTGGTGACGGTGACGTTCTACTTCTTCGGCTGGTGGATCTACTGGTCGTTCCCGGATTTTCCCTTCTTCGGCGGGCTGAACCTCGAGGCAGGCGCTGCGAACCTGCCCTGGGCGCAGACGATGGCGACCAACCTCGGGGACCACATCACCGGGGTGTTCTGGGCGGCGTTCCTGCTCTTCTCCTGGACCGCGGCCTCGATCGTCTCGGGCTCGGTGATCGAGCGCATCCGCTCATCCGCGCTGTGGATGCATGCGGTGCTGATCGGGTCGGTGTTCTGGATCATCGACGCGGCCTGGGGCTGGCACTACGCGGGCTGGATGGTGCGGGTGCTGGGGTATCACGACGCCTATGCCTCCGGCGTGATCCATGCGATCGCGGGGGGCTATGCGCTCGGGGTGGTGGTGGTGCTGGGGCCGCGGATCGGCAAGTTCGCCGCCGACGGGACGCCGCGGGACATCCCGCCGCACAATCCGTGGTTGCTCACCATCGGCATCTTCCTGATCTACACCGGGTTCTGGGGCTTCTATGCCGCCTGCAACGTGCCGATCATCGCACCCGAGGTCATCGGCGGCGAGATCGTCGGCACCACATGGACGGCGACGAACATCTATCTGGCGCCGACGACGCTGAGCGCGATCACCTTCAACTTCCTGATGTCGCTGTCGGGCGGGCTGATGGCGGCCTATATCATTTCGAAGGGCAACGCGTTCTGGACCTTCTCGGGCGGGCTTGCGGGGATCATCACCGCCTCCGCGGGCAACGATCTCTACCATCCGATCCAGGCAATGTTCGTGGGCGCGGTGGGCGTGGTGATCGCCTATAAGCTGCACTACTGGGTCGAGCGGCGGTTCCGGATCGACGACGCGGTGGGTGCGATCGCGGTGCACGGCTATTCCGGCGTCGTCGGGCTGGTGATCGCGGGGTTCGTGCTGTGGGGGGCGCCGTCCTCGCCTTTCGAGGGCTATGCGACCGTCAACCCGCTCGGCCAGACGCTCGGGGCGATCATCATGTTCGGGGTGCTGGGGTTCCTGCCGGCCTTCGTGGTGTCGAAGATCCAGGCGGCGGCGGGGGTGCTGCGCATCCCGCCGGAGGTCGAGCTGCAGGGCCTCGACTACGCCGAGCACCACGCCTACGAAGAAGCGGTCGCGACCATCGTCGAGGCCGACCACACCTATCTTCGCAGCCGCTGAGGGGAGGGGGCCGCCATGTCGACCATCGGATACGAGAGCTGGGCCGTCGATCTGGCCGAGGTGGGGGCGGTCTATCCGTTCCAGGGCTGGGAGGTGGCGATGACGGTGCTCGGCGTCGTCTTCTGGATCGGCTGGCATGTGATCCAGTTCGGTCAGGAGAGCCGGCACCTGGAAGAGGCGCGCCGCGTCGGCGACACGGAGAAGATCCGGCGGATGATCGACCGCTACTAGGGCGGTGTCCAACGTGAAACTATAAGCAAGCCGCTGAAAGCATTGGGGAAGTGTGTTTTGCATTCTGCGAATCCACGCGCGGCCCAGGTCTTTTCCATGCCCGTGCCGGAGCTTTCTCTGGGCCGGACTCTGCCAAGTGTCCGGTGGACACTTGGCCCGGTCCGTTGCCCGGAGCCGTAAGGCTGAGGGCAAGGGGCGTGCAGATTTCTTGAATGCGGCAATCGGGGCGCGCCCGCCCGGGCGGGTGCGAGCAATCGCGCCCCGATTTGTCACGGGACAAATCGGGGGAAGGGAAGGGAGGGCGTTACCTGATGGTGTCGTGCAGTATGCTGCGACTTAGCACGCGGCTCAAGGCTTTTCCACGCCCTTGCCGGCGGCTTCTATCGGCTAGGTTCGTTGCCCGGAGCCGCAAGGTGGAGGGGTGAGACGGGCTCCGGGGGATTGCTTCGATAGTCGCCCCATGTGAGGCGCCGCGTTTCCGCCGTCACGACCGATCTGTCCCGCGACAGATCGGTCCGCGCCTGCCTGCCCCCGGCAGGCGCGTTGCCGCGCCCGCCCCAGTCATGCGCGAACCGATTGTGAGCGTCGGTCCAGGCTGCACCCCCCTCGCCCTGCGCCGGTGGCTCCGGGCCACGCGCGGCCTGTAGGGATCACCCCGAGTTCGTATCACGGGACAGATCGGGGGAAGGGGAGAGAGTAATGTTTCCCAATGGTGTCGTTCAGTGGGCCTGGACGCGCACCCCCCGGCGCGCGGCGGTCAATCCGTCGCCAGCAGCAGGCAGGCGCCCAGCAGCTTACGGGCGTCGTCGAAGACCGCGGGTTTCTCGCCGCGCCAGCGCGCGTGGTGGCGATGGGGCGCGGGGGCGCCGCGGGCGAGGGATTCGAGCGAGGCGTCGGTCTCGGCGACGAAGGCCGCGAGCCGGCGCGTGATGTTGGCGCGATAGGTGTCGCGGTGCCTTGCCTCCATGCGCAGATGGAAGAGCGAGCTGCGCGCCCGCGGCTTCACTTCGAGGGTCGCGATCCCCGCCGGCACCTCGGCCCACAGCGCCCGCGCGTGCGCATAGAGCGCTACCGCCCGCCGCACGTCGCCGCGGGCGCGCGCCGCGAAGCCCGCGCGCGCGAGCCAGGCGGCGCGGCGGAAGTCGCGCAAGGCCGCAGGCCGCCGTCCCTCGGCGAGCGCCCGGTTCGCGCGCTCCTGCAGCCGCTCCCAGATCAGGTCGCGCCTGCGCCAGCCCGCGTCGCGGGCCGCGCGCATCTGGGGGTCGCGCTCAAATCCCCAGATACGCGGCGCGGACATGCTCGTTGTCATGCAGGTCTTTCGCCGGGCCTTCGAGCGCCATGCCGCCCGTCTCCAGCACATAGGCGTAATCGGCGAGCTCCAGCGCCAGCTCGGCGTTCTGCTCGACCAGCACCACCGGCACGCCCTCGGCTGCGATCTCGGCGATGATGCGGGCAATGTCCTCGACGATCACCGGGGCGAGGCCCATCGACGGCTCGTCCATCAGCAGCAGCTTCGGTGCGGCCATCAGCGCCCGGCCGATCGCGAGCATCTGCTGCTCGCCGCCGGACATCGTGCGCGCGGACTGGCGGCGGCGCTCGCGCAGGCGGGGGAAGCGGGCGAAGACCTTTTCGAGGTCGCGCGCCACGCCGGCCGCGTCGCGGCGCAGGAACGCCCCGGTGCGCAGGTTCTCCTCGACCGTCAGGTCGGGGAACACCCGCCTTCCCTCGGGGACATGGGCGATGCCGCGCGCGACGATCCGGTCGGCGGGCAGCCCGTCGATGCGCTCGCCTTCGAAGCGTATCTCCCCCGACGCCAGCGGTGCCAGCCCCGAGATCGCCCGCAGCGTCGTGGTCTTGCCGGCGCCGTTGCCGCCGATAATCGTGACGATCCCGCCCTCGGGCACGCCGATCGAGATGCCGCGCAGCGCGCTCACCTTGCCGTAGCGAACGCACGCCCCCGTCATCTCAAGCAACATCGCGGGCGCGCCCCAGATAGGCCTCGATCACCGCCGGATGGCTGCGGATCTCGGCC
>JBBQRM010000362.1:0-3727 GCA_038214855.1 Rhodobacterales bacterium
GCCGGTCGCATAAATCGCGTCGAGATCGGGGTTCGCGGTGATCAGGTTCTCGGCCGCCGCAAGCGCGATGTCCTGGACGTTCTGCCCGTCGACCACCCCGACCGTCGTGATGGTCTCGGCGCCTTCGAGCGCGCCCTCGAACCCCTCCTGCCGCACGTTCTGGATGTAGGAGTTGAGCGCACCGACGATGCCGAGCTCGACCGGTCCGTCCTGTTCGCCGGCCCATTCGACAAAATCCGCGCCGATCATCGCGCCCGCCTCGGCATTATCGACGCCGACCTGCGCCACTTGCGGCCCCTCGGGCAGGATCGCATCGACCGCGACCACCGGGATGCCCGCCGCATCGGCCTGGGTCACCGCCGGCATGATGCCGTTCACGTCGATCGCCACGACGATCAGCCCATCGACGCCTTCGGTGATGTAGGTCTCCACGGCGCTGTTCTGCGCTGCGGGGTCGTTGTTGGCGTTGAAGATCAAGAGCTCCGCGCCGGCGGCATCGGCCGCGGCCTGCGCGCCTTCGTTCATCTGGTTGAAGAACAGCGCCTGCTGGTTGATCTGCACGAGCGCATAGGTCTTCGCGTCCTGCGCCGCGGCCCCGCTCGCGAGCATCGCGAGCGCCGCGCTGGCCAGCAGCGGCCGGTATTTTGCCATGTTTCTCATGTCTTTCTCCTCTGTTGCATCAGGTATGCTTGAAGACGCCGGCGCGCGGACCGGCTATCACGTTCCGCCTCCGCAGGCTGCCAGCTCCGCGCGTGTTGGGCAGGAGCCGAGCGTGCCCGCGCGGGTCACGGACAGCGACGCGGCACGCACGGCTGTCTCGGCCGCCTGCCGGAGCGAGCGCCCCGAAGCGAGCGCTGCGACCAGGTATCCGGCCGCGACGTCGCCCGCGCCCGAGGTGTCGCGCGCCTCGACCCGCGGGGCTGCGATTGACGCGAGGTCGCCTGCGTCCGCGACGATGGCCCCTTCGGCGCCGAGCGTCAGGAACACCGCGCCCCCGGCGTATCCCGCGAGATGCCGCGCCGCCTCCGCATCCCGCGCACCCGACAGCGCCTCGGCCTCGATCCGATTGCAGACGACGACGTCGGCGAGGTCCAGGACCTGCCGCATCGGCCAGGCGATGGGTGCGAAGTTGACCACCACCCTTGCCGCGCTCTGTCGCGCATAGTTGCAGGCCGCGAGCGTCGTCTCCGCCCGCAGGTTACCCTGGACCAACAGATAATCCCCCGCCCCGAGGCCCCTGAGGAGCATGCCGACCTCGGACGGCTCGATCTCGTGCGCGCTCAGCGCCGACGAGACGATCATGTTCTCCCCCCCCGCCCCGATCCAGATGGTCGAGATGTCGGTCACAGCCCCGGTCGCGCGCCAACCTACGTCGAGCGACCCGTCCCGTCTCACGAAATCGCGCAGGAACGCGCCGTTGTCGTCGTCCCCGACGGGTGCACACAGGCGCACCTGCGCCCCGGCACGCCGCGCCGCGAAGGCCTGGTTCAACCCCTTGCCGCCCGGCCCGCGCGTCAGCGCATCGGCGAGTACCGTCTCGCCTTCGCGCGGCCAGGCGGCCATGCTCAGCGTCAGATCCACCGTGGCGTTGCCGAGGACGAACACCCGGCTCATCCCCGCGCGGTCTCCACCGCCGCCATGAAGTCGCGCACCCGCTCGGGATCGACCTCGTTCCACCACTGGCCCTCCAGCTTGAGCGAGCTCGCGACGATCACCGCGTCGGCATGGGCGAAGATGGCGCCGACGTTCTCGCGCGTGACACCGCTGCCGACCAGCACCGGCAGGGGCGAGGCCCCCGCGAAGAGCGCCAGCTCTTCGGGATCGGCGCTGTTGCCGGTGCGCTGGCCGGTGACGATGATCGCGTCGGCGTCGAAGAACTCCGCGTCGCGCGCCATCTCCGCGAGCGGCCGGTCCGCGACGATGGCATGCGCCCCGTGCTTGACGTGGACGTCGGTGAAGACGCGCACGTCGCGCGCCCCGATCCACGAGCGGTAGCGCGTCGCGGCCCCGGCCCTGCCCTCCATGAACCCCTCGTTGGCGACATAGGCGTTGGCCCACTGATTCACCCGGATGAAGTCGGCACCCGCCGCCTTGGCGCAGGCGAGTGCCGTGATCGGCGCGTTCGCCAGCACGTTGATCCCGATGGGCCCGGCCACCGCGGCGCGAACCCGGTCGGTCATCACCGCCATGACCGCGGCGGTCTCGGGACCGATCTCGTCGGGCTTGGCGAAGGGAATGTCGCCGTGGTTCTCGACGATCAGCCCGTCCACGCCGTTTTCGCGGTAGCGCCGCGCCTCGGCGATTGCATGGTCGTAGAGCCCCTCGACCGGCGCGCCGTCGTAGCGCGACGAGCCAGGCAGCGGCAGCGCGTGGATCACCCCGATCACCGCCTTGCCGTGTCCGAACAAGGCCTCGATGGCATTGACCTTGGGGATGTAGACCGATGGCGCAGAGGACACGCGCGATTACTCCTGGAGTTGGGCCGCGACGGCGGCGGAAGCGGGGAGGCGCCCTGTGCCGACCAGCGCGGCGAGCTCGGCTGCGGTGGGGTGCATCTCCTGGGCCCCCAGCCGCGTGACGACGAGCCCCGCGGCGGCGCAGGCATAGGGCAGCGCACGGGCGGGCGCCACCCCGTTGAGCCACAGCGCGAGAAAGGTGCCGACCAGCGCGTCGCTCGCCCCCGTCTCGTCGACCGGCTCGACCTGTGGCCCCTCACAGCGCGTCACCCGCCCCCCCGGCTCGATGAGCACCGCGCCCTCGAGCCCGAGCGAGAGGATCACCGCCGCGGGCCAGACCCCGGCCCCGCGGGCCCGGGCCGCGAGCCAGTCCGCCGCCGCGGCTGGCGCCGCCGGGCAGCCGGGTATCGCGCCCAGCGTCTCGCGCTGGAGCGCCAGCACGTCGAAGTGCTCGAAAAGCGTGTCCGCCTGACCCTCGAGCCAGGCCGCGGGCAGGCCGGTCGTGTGCATCGACGTCCGGAAGCCCGCCTGCCGCGCCGCGATCACCCGCGGCATCTGGCGGGGCACCTGAAATCCCTCGAAATGCAGGCACCAGACCCGGCTCAGGGCGTCGCGCGACGCGATGAAGCGCTCGACATCGACCCTGCCGACGCTGATCGGCTCGGCGACGATCGTGCGCTGCCCGTTCGGCTCCACCAGCACCAGCGCGCGGGCGAGCCGTCCCTCGCGGCGCTCGGCCGGCGTCACGATCTCGACCCCGCGGCCCGCGAGCTCGGCGATCGCCCAGTCGCTGTCCACGTCGTTGCCGACGGCGGTCAGGAGCGAGCAGGCGACACGCCATTCCGCCCCCAGCCCCGCGGCGATGGCCGCGACGTTCGCGGCCGGCCCGCCCACCGCCTTGAAGATCTCCTGCGCCATCACCCGGTCCTCGCGCGCGGGCAGCCGTTCGAGCCGGGCGATGTAGTCGACGCTGACATGCCCGACCGTCGTGAGGCAGGGCACGCCCGCCCCGAGCCGCGCCACGTCCCGGCTCGCCCGCCGCCGCGAGGTCAGCGACCGCGCGATCTCGGCCGGCCGGTACTCCAGCGCCGCAATCGCCTCGGCGACCCGGCGGCCGGTCTCCCCCGAGACCCGGATCTGGCCGTTGAGGTAGTTCGAGACCGTGCTCTTGGCGACGCCGGCCAGCCGCGCCACGTCGGCGATCGTGGCGGGTCGCGCCACCTCGGCGATGGTGGCCGGATCCGCCGCCTCCGGATCGGGCTCAACCATCC
>JBBQRM010000363.1:0-3721 GCA_038214855.1 Rhodobacterales bacterium
ACGACCCGGCCAGCGTCACGGGCCAGATCGCGGGCGGCTGTCAGGTGGTGGTGTTCACCACCGGGCGTGGCTCGGCCTTCGGGTCCAAGCCCGCGCCGACCATCAAGGTGGCCACCAACACCGAGATGTATTCGCGGATGATCGAGGACATGGACGTGAACGCAGGCTCGATGCTGACCGAGGGCACCTCGCTCGAGGCCAAGGGCCGCGAGATCTACGAGCTGCTGCTTCGCGTCGCCTCCGGCGAGCGTTCGAAATCCGAAGCCCAGGGCCTGGGCGACTACGAGTTCGTCCCCTGGCAGATCGGCGCCACGATGTGAGCGGCGTGAGCAAATCCTTTCCATGTGGTTAATGATGGTCAAAATCTCTATCTAAATCAACAACTTGCTGAATTGCTCAAACTTGAGCAGCCGGCGAAACCCTCACGATCGGAGGCCGCAGCGATGCCGCAGCTCGAGACCCTCACCCCGGACCAGACCGCCTTCTACGCCGAGCACGGCTATCTCATGCTCGAGCGCCGCGTGCCGATGGAGGCCATTGAGGCGATCCGCGCCGAGATCGCCCGCTTCACCGACGAGGCCCGCGAGATCACCGAGCCGAACGACCGGCTCGACCTCGAACCGGGCCATTCCCGCGCCGACCCTCGCGTGCGCCGCATCAAGCTGCCGCACAGGATCAGCGAGCCCGTGGCCGCCCTGATGCGCTCGGACTCCATCCTCGCCCCCGTGCGCGACCTGATCGGCCCGGACCTGCGCCTGCACACCACCAAGCTCAACATGAAGTCCGCCGGACACGGCGCCGAGGTCGCCTGGCACCAGGACTTCGCCTTCTATCCCCATACCAACGACGACGTGCTCGCCGTCGGCGTGATGATCGACGACATGGGAGCCGAGAACGGCCCGCTGATGGTCCTGCCCGGCTCGCACCGCGACCCGATCCACGACCACCACGCCGACGGCGTCTTCGTCGGCGCGATGGACCCGCGCGCCTCCGGCTACGATCTCGCCGACGCGGTCGCGCTCGCCGGCCCCGCCGGGTCGATCTCGATCCACCACGGCCGCATCGTCCACGGCTCGGCGACCAACAGCTCGACCCGCGACCGCCGCGTGCTCTTCTACGAGATGATGGCCGCCGACGCCTTCCCGATCATGGGCTCGGGGACGACCTTCGCCAGCATCGAGGAATACGACGCCCGCATGCTCTGCGGCAGCCCCACCCTCGCCCCGCGGCTCGCGCCGGTGCCGGTGCGCATCCCCCAGCCGCAGCCGGCGAAGAACCGCTCGATCTACGAGATCCAGTCGGGCGCCCGCGACCGCGGCTTCGCCCGCACCTGAACCCTGCCCAACCGGAGAGACAAGAGAATGGACAAACCCGCCATCGGCTTCATCGGCCTCGGCCTCATGGGCAGCGCGATGGTCGAGCGCCTCCAGAGCCTCGACTACAAGCTCACCGTCATCGCCAACCGCTCCCGCGAGAATGTCGAGGCCGCAGTCGGGCGCGGCGCCACCGAGGTTTCCACCGCCCGCGAACTCGCCGAGGCCTCCGACATCGTCATGCTCTGCATGGACACCTCGGCCTCGGTCGAGGCGCGGATGCGCGGCGAGGAGGGCGTCATCGCCGGCCTCAAATCCGACACGATCGTCATCGACTTCGGCACCTCGCTGCCGACCTCGACCCGCGCGCTCGCCGAAGAAGTCGCGGCCGCCGGCGGCGTCTATCTCGACGCGCCGCTCGGCCGCACACCGGCCCAGGGCCGCGAGGGCCGCCTCAACATCATGGCCGCCGGCGACCAGGGCGCCTATTCGAAGGTCAAGCCCGTGCTCGACGACCTCGGCGAGAACGTCTTCCACCTCGGCCCCTCCGGCGCCGGTCACACGATCAAGCTGATCAACAACTTCTTCGCCATGACCACCGCCACCGCGGTCTCGGAGGCCTTCGCGATGGCCGACACCGCCGGCATCGAGCGCCAGAAACTCTACGACGTCATCTCCGCCGGACCGCTGCATTCGGGCATGATGGATTTCATCAAGGCCTATGCCGTCGACGGCAACCCCAACGCCCTCGCCTTCACCGTGCGCAACGCCCGCAAGGACGTCGGCTATTACGCGGCGATGGCCGATGCCGCCGGCGCCGTCAGCATCCTGTCGCCCGCCACCCGCCAGGCGCTCGGCCTCGCAGTCGCCCTCGGCCACGGCGACCGGATGGTGCCGCAGATGGTCGATTTCTTCGCCGAGCTCTTCAAGGGCGACGCCAAGGCCTGACGCGCCCCGTGGTCGGCCTCGCGGCTCGCGCCAACGAGGACAGGCCGATGGCGGGCATCGGCCTGATGCTGCTTGCCTATCTGGCCTTCTCGATGATCGACACCTCGGCCAAGTGGCTCAGCCTCGCGGGCCTCCCGGTGCTCCAGATCGTCTTCATGCGCTACGCCGGCCACACCGCCATCGCGTTCGGGCTGATCCTGCGCACCGGCCACGGCTGGGACAGGTTCGCGACGGCGAACGCAGGCCTCGTCGCCATACGATCGGGCCTGCTCGCAGGCTCGACCGTGCTCAATTTCGTCGCACTTCGCTACATCCCGCTCACGCTGACCTCGACGATCCTGTTCTCCGCGCCGCTGATGATCTGCGCGCTCTCCTACCCGCTCCTGGGCGAGCGGGTCGGGCGCTGGCGCTGGGGCGCGATCCTCGTGGGCTTCGCGGGGCTCGTGATCGCGATCCGGCCCTTCGGCGCCTCCTTCCACTGGGCCGCCGGCCTGTCGCTCGCGAGCGCCGCCTGCTTCGCCTTCTACTCGCTGATCACCCGCAGGCTCGCCGGGCGGATCGCCACCGACACGATGCAGTTCTACGCGGGGCTCGTCGGTGCGGCGCTGACCGCTCCCTTCGCGCTCGTGGCCTGGCGCAATCCCGCCACGCCGGTGGACTGGACGATGCTGGCCCTGATCGGCGTCTTCGGATGGGTCGGGCACCAGCTGCTGACCCGCGCCCACGGCTATGCGCCCGCGAGCACGCTCACGCCCTTCACCTATTCGGTCGTGGTCTATCTGACGCTCTGGAGCTGGCTCATCTTCGACGAGCCGCCCGACGCCGCCACCGTGTTCGGGGCCGCGATCATCATCGCCGCGGGGCTGGTGATCTGGTGGCGCGAGCGCCGCGCCGCACGTCACAGCACCGCGGTGATGCCGCCGTCGACATAGAGCATCTGGCCGTTCACGAAGGAGGCCGCGTCGCTGGCCAGGAACACCGCCGCCCCGCCCAGCTCCGCAACCTCGCCCCAGCGCCCCGCCGGCGTGCGCGCCTCGAGCCAGGCGGTGAACTCCGCATCCTCCACCAGCGCCTTGTTGAGCGGCGTGCGGAAATAGCCCGGCGCGATGCCGTTCACCTGAAGCCCGTGCTTGGCCCAATCCGCGCACATGCCGCGCGTCAGCAACTTCACCGCGCCCTTGCTGGCCGCATAGGGCGCGATCGAGGGCCGCCCCAGCTCGCTCTGCACCGAGCCGATGTTGATGATCCGCCCGCGCCCGCGCGCGATCATTCCCCGCGCCACCGCACGTCCCACCAGGAACACGCTCTCGACGTTCACCCGCATGATCTCGCGCCAGCGTTCGGCCGGGAAGTCTTCGAGCGGCGTGCGGAACTGCATGCCCGCGTTGTTGACCAGCACGTCGATCGCACCGCCCGCCTCGATCTCCGCCACCGCCGCCTCGACCGCCGGCTCGTCGGTC
>JBBQRM010000364.1:0-3712 GCA_038214855.1 Rhodobacterales bacterium
CGGCAGCATCGCTGCGCGGCGCCGGCGCCCGGGTGAAGGTCACCGAAATCGATCCCATCTGCGCCTTGCAGGCCGCCATGGATGGCTTCGAAGTGGCGCTGCTCGAAGACGTGGTCAAGACCGCCGACATCTTCATCACCACGACTGGCAACAAGGACGTGATCCGGCTCGACCACATGCGGGCGATGAAGGACATGGCGATCGTCGGCAACATCGGCCATTTCGACAACGAGATCCAGGTGGCCTCCCTGCGCAACATGACCTGGACCAACATCAAGGACCAGGTGGACATGGTGGGCTTCCCCGACGGCAAGCGCATCATCCTGCTTTCCCAGGGGCGGCTCCTCAACCTCGGCAACGCCACCGGCCACCCCTCCTTCGTCATGTCGGCCTCCTTCACCAACCAGGTGCTGGCGCAGATCGAGCTCTACACCAAGGGCGAGAGCTACGAGAACAAGGTCTACGTCCTGCCCAAGCACCTCGACGAGAAGGTCGCGCGGCTGCATCTGGCCAAGATCGGCGTGAGGCTCACCGAACTCAGCTCCGAACAGGCCGACTACATCGGCGTCACCCCGGCCGGGCCGTTCAAGCCAGACCACTACCGCTACTGACCCCCGCCATCGCGGCATCTTGATGTAAGCCTGTCCCCTCCCGCGACGAACGGCAGACGAAGCCACGTCGAGGGAGGAAGACATGAGACCCGATCGCACCACGCGCCGCGCCCTGTTGGGCAGCGCCGCGTTCGCCACGGCCAGCCTGACGCTCGGCCGCACCGCTAGCGCGCAGGACCGGGAGGCGGAGTTCGCCTACGAGGTCCGGCGCAGCGAGACCGAGTGGCGCGCCCTGCTCGGCGAGGACGAATACCACGTCCTGCGCGAGGGCGGCACCGAATGGCCCCAGACCAGCGCGCTCTGGGACGATTACTCCGAAGGCCGGTTCGCTTGCCGCGGCTGCGACCTTGCGCTCTACGACAGCGAATGGCGCGCGCCGATCGACAAGGGCTGGGTGTTCTTCTACCACGCGCAGCCGAACGCCGTGCTCACCAGCGTGGACGAAGCCGGTGCCTATACGGGCATGGTCGAGCCGAACCGGACGCTGATCGAGGTGCATTGCCGCCGCTGCGGCAGCCATCTCGGCCACATCCTCGGGGTCGAGGGCGAGATCGTCCATTGCATCAACGGCACCAGCCTCGCCTTTTCGCCCGCCGCGGCATGAGGGTGGGCGCTAACGTTACACGCGCGCGATAAAGTATATGTGAGCGTCCTCGGAGTAAGAATGTCCGAGACGCTCCGAATAGATGAATGTCGGTGTCATATCGACGTGAACATCAACAGGAGAACGAAATGAAACGCACCTTCACCGCGCTCGCCCTCGTCGCAACTCTGATGAGCGGCGCCGCTTTCGCCCAGGGCGACAACGCCGCGATGATGGACGAGGGTCTGTCGATGCTCGAGCTCGCCGTGACCAACGAGCTTGCGCGGCTCGGCATCCAGGACGCCGACGCGATGTCGCTCAGCCTCAGCCAGCTGGCGGAGATCCGCGCCGTCGTCAGCGGCAGCGGCTACAACGAGAACGAGAAGAAGCAGCAGATCGAAACCATCATGAACCGCTGACGGCGCGGCGCGGTCTGGCCGACCCAGGCCGACCGCGCCTGCCCCTGCCGGCTGCGCGAGGCCGCATAGGCGGCCTTTACCTCAAATGTTCGCTACTCGTTCCTTGACCGCGGCACCACGATCCGGCATAGACATACGCATCGGTGGCCGCGGCAGAAACGCCCTTTCTACCCACCGCTTCCAAGCCGAGCGCAGCGTCCGCCAAGGGATTTAGAACCCGAGGGGTCGTGCGGGTCGGCGGGTGGGAAGGCAGCGGCAGATTTCGGGACCCGACGGGTGTGGGGTCCGACAGCGGTCCCGCGTCGACGCCAGACCCCCCGCCAGGATCACCATCCGGACCCGCACGCGGTGGGTCGGGAGAGTCCTTTGAGGGGAGGGCTCTCCCGGTTTCCCAAGGTCGAGCACCTGCGCTCGGCGACGGAGGCGCGACGCGCCGTCCGCGCCCGCATTCCGGGTTTCCCATGTCCGCGTCCCGCTCTAGGTTTCCGGCTCGAACCGGACGAAGGACCGCCTCCATGAGCCTCGGGCTGATCGCGCTTCTCGACGACGTGGCGGGCCTCGCCAAGGTCGCCGCCGCCTCGCTCGACGACGCGGTGGGCCAGGCCGCGCGCGTCGGCGTGAAGTCCGCGGGCGTCCTGATCGACGATGCCGCGGTCACGCCGCGCTACGTCACCGGTTTCGCCGCGGCGCGCGAGCTGCCGATCATCGCCAAGATCGCCCGCGGCTCGCTGCGCAACAAGCTCCTGTTCCTGCTGCCCGCGGCACTCGCGCTGGCGTTCTTCGCGCCCTGGGCGATTACCGTGCTCCTGATGCTCGGCGGCGCCTATCTCAGCTACGAGGGCGCGGAAAAGGTCTACGAGGCGCTCTTCCCCCATGCCGCGCACGGCCACGAAGCCGCCCTCAAGCCCGCGCCCGAGGACCCGCGCGCGCTCGAGGACAGCAAGGTCGCGAGCGCCATCCGCACCGACTTCATCCTCTCGGCCGAAATCATGGCGATCACGCTCGCCGCCGTCGAATCGCCGAGCTTCTGGATGCAGGCCGCGGTGCTCGCCATCGTCGGCGTCGGCATCACCGTGCTCGTCTACGGCGGCGTCGCGCTGATCGTGAAGGCCGACGATGTCGGCGTCGCGATGGCCTCGAGCGATGCGGGCGGCCTCGTGCGCGCCATCGGCCGCGGCCTGGTGCGCGGAATGCCGGTGTTCCTGCGGGTGCTCGCCGTCGTCGGCACCGCCGCGATGATCTGGGTCGGCGGCGGCATCGTCGTCCACGGGCTCGAGGGCTACGGGTTCGACACGCTCGGCCATGCGATCGAGGCGGCCGCCGTCGCCGCGGGCCACGCGCTGCCCGCGCTCGGCGGCGCGGTCGAATGGCTCGTCGGTGCCGCGGGCGCGGGCGCGGTCGGCCTCGCCCTGGGCTTCGCGCTCATCCCCGTCGTGGGCTTCGTCATCGCCCCCCTGTGGCGCGGCATCGCCGCACTCAGGGCCTGATCCGCCCCCGCCGTCGGTAGTTCCGGACGTGATCGATCCCACCGAAATGTCAGGCTGCACGACACCATCGAGAAACGCCCTCTCTGCCCTTCCCCGATTTGTCCTGTGATACGAAATCCGGTTGATCCCTGCGGGCTGCGCTTGCCCGGACCGGATGAGCGAGGCTCCTGTCTACGCGGATCGTGTTAGTTTGGGGTTGCGGACGGCATCCCGTGAGGCTCCTGGGGCTCATGACCCCGTCCACCGGCCTGGGAGCCACCCGCTCTTCGCGTCGATCCTGAACAGTTGATTGGGGCCGTTTCCCGGACCCCGCAGAACAGGACAAGGACCATGATGCAGCAACGCTTCGTCGGTGTCGACGTCAGCATGAACTGGCTCGATGTCTACCATCCCGACCAAGGCCCGCGCCGGATCGGCAACACGCCCGCCGCCGCGCAGGCTTTCGCGGCCGACTGCCTGCGCGGCGGCGAGCGGGTCGTCTTCGAGGCAACCGGCGGCTACGACGCCACCCTGCGCGCGGCGCTCGAGGCGGCCCTCGTGCGCTTCTCGCGCGTCAATCCGCGGCAGGCCCGCGATTTCGCGCGCGCCATGGGCGTCATCGGCAAGACCGAC
>JBBQRM010000365.1:0-3709 GCA_038214855.1 Rhodobacterales bacterium
GTGGCCGCTTCGGCATGTACTTTCGGACCGTTCGAGGCGAGAGCTGTATACCGAGCTTCACCAACAGCTCGCTGGCAATCCGTTCCTCGCCCCATACCGGGTTCTCTCGGGCCATTCTGCGGATCAGCTCACGCAACTCGATGGGAATCCGGGGGGGCGGCCGGGTCGACACTTCCACCGCCAGAACAGGCGCCATCCGGCGCGGTGCCATCGGATCATCGTCTTCGGCTGCACTACAAACAGCGCATTCCCCAGTCGAAGAACCTCGCCAGGACCGCCAAGCTGATCCGGGCAGCGGTATCGACCCTGCGAGGCTGGATACCGCGCTCTTTGAACAGCGCCAACTGCCGCCGAAGAAATAAATTCTCCGCTTGGACCGACCGTGTCGGCCTGCAGAGGAGGACGGCAAGCCGGAACAAATCTGTGACAAGCTGAAGCGCGATCCTGGTGAGCGCGAGCATGCGCCTATCATGCCACCAACCTCGTTCCGCGGGTCGCCGTCACGGGATCGAATAAATGCGGAGTACGATGGTGATCGTCCCCATTTATGGGCGCCTCATCAGCCCTGCTGCCGAGACCCGCCGGCTCGCCCAGTGCTCGCTCGGTGTCTCCAACGGCTTAGTAGCCAACTGTCTCACCTGCGCTTTAGGCTGCGGGTCTCACCCACGATGCCGCTGGGGCGCTCAACGACGCAGCGCTGCTTGCACGCGTAGTTTTGGGACAAAGAGCCAGCTTTATGACGCTGCGGTTATGGCCACCTTGACCCTGCGCAGGCGTGCGGTGACGCGGTGTTTCCTGCCGCCTGTTGGCAGATCAATGCAATCGCCGCCCATGGGGCAGCCCTCTACGGCAAGCTCGACGCGGCCGGTGCCGAGGTGTTCGGGGTCATCGATGGTGATGATCAGCATCCCGTCGGGACCGTTGACCCGGACTTCCGCACCGCCCCAGTTCTTCGGGATTCGAGGGGAAATCCTGATGGCGCCGCGGTGAAGGCTGAGGCCGAGGATGCCCTCGACGGCGAGTTGCCATGTCCAGCCGGCGGCGCCCGTGTACCAGGTCCACCCGGCCTCGCCGATCCCGGGACCGGCGCCGCGCACGTCGGCGGGCATGACATAGGGCTCGGCGCGGTAGAGGTCCGCGCCGGCACGGTCGAGGGTGCGGCGAATCGGGTTGATCAGATCGAATATCTCGTAGGCGCGGTCGCCGTCGCCTAACCGCGCGTGGGCGAGACCCAGCCAGGCCGCCGCATGAGTGTACTGGCCGCCGTTTTCGCGCACGCCTGGCGGATAGGCACGAATGTAGCCCGGATTGCGTGGTGTTCGGTCAAACGGCGGCGTGAGCAGACGCACCAGCCGCGCTTCGGGATCGACGAGCCGCTCGTTCGCCGAGGCGACGGCCGCTGCGGTTCGAGCAGGCGAAGGTCCGCCGGCCAGCGCCGCCCATGATTGCGATATGCTGTCGATCTGGCATTCGTCGGAGTCCTTCGAGCCCCAGGGCAGACCGTCATCCGCGAAGGCCCGTGCATACCATGCGCCGTCCCAGCCGGCTGCGTCGGCGGCGTGGCGGAGCTCGTCGGCACGCAACCTCCAGAGCCCATCAAGATCACCGCGCCCGAACTCCAGGGCGAGGTCAGCGAACGCATCGGCGCAGACGGCGGCGAACCAGGCAAGCCAGACGCTTTCGCCACGTCCCTCGCTCCCGACCCGGTCCATTCCGTCGTTCCAGTCGCCCGTTCCGATGAGTGGCAGCCCATGAGCGCCCGCAGTGACGCCACGCTCGAGTGCCCGCCGGCAATGCTCGAACACCGTCGCGCGCTCGGCGCCCGCTTCGAACAGAGCGTAGCGGTCTTCCTCGTCCACCCCCAGCGGAGGGGCGGACAGAAACGTAACTTCCTCGGCGAGGATAGAGACGTCGCCGGTGGCACCGACATAACGGCCGGTTGCATAGACGAGCCAAAGCAGGTCATCCGAGCAACGCGTTCGCACGCCGCGCCCCGAAGGCGGATGCCACCAGTGCAGCACGTCGCCCTCCTCGAACTGCCGCGACGCGCAGTCCAATATATGCGCGCGCACCCGCTGCGGCTCGGTGTACAGAAGCGCCATCATGTCCTGAAGCTGATCGCGGAAACCGAAGGCCCCTCCGGCCTGCTGGAAGCCGGCCCGCGCAAGCACGCGCGAGGCGAAGGTCTGGGTGATGAGCCAGCGGTTGACCAGAACGTTGAAAGCCGGGTCGGGGGTGGTGACCGTAACGGCGCCAAGTCGCCGTTCCCAGACAGCCTCGTTCGCAGCGAGCGCCTGCTTTGTCTGCTCGACGTCACCCCAATGCAAGGCGGGGCGTGCCGCGTCGCCGGGATCACTCCCCTCGCCAAGCACGAAGACCACCTCCTCCGTCGCGCCGGGCGCGAGATCGATGTGAACCTGGAACGCCGCGCAGGGGTCGGCGACGCCCTCGAGCGCGCCGTCCAGGCTCCAGGCCATGAGGCCGGCCGGATGGGCGGGATCACCGTGTCGGCCGAGAAACGCCGCGCGGTCACAGGTCAGGCTATGCGGCGGGCGACTCGCGGCGAGAAACGCCGTGCGGTCGCCGAAATCGGGATTCCAGCCGTTGCGTGCGATCAAGGTCCGACTCTCGACATCATAGCCACAGACCAGATGCGCACGCGCCGTGCTGGACAGCGCGCCGAGCATCCATTGGGCGTAATAGGTGGCGGTGAACCGGCGACCGCGCGCGCCCGGATTCGACAGGCTGAGAAGCGCCAGCTTCACGGGGGCGTCGGGCGGAACGAAGACGGTGAGACGCTGCTCCAGACCTTCCTCGTTGCGTTGCCAGGTCGAGGCACCCGGCCGGTGGCGGACCTGGCAGGGCGCGTCCCCGCCGGCGGGGAGCGGAGTCGGTGTCCATATCCTGGCAGTCTCCTCGTCACGCAGGTAGAGCGCCTCTGTCTGCGGATCGACCAGGGGATCGTTCGACCACGGCGTGAGGCGATGTTCGCCGCTGTTGATGCACCAGGTGAAGCCCAGCCCCGCTTCCGAGACGATCGATCCGAAGCGCTCGTTCGCCAGAATGTTGCACCAGGGCGCCGGCGTCCTGCGCCCGCCCTCGAGATGGATCACATAGGTCCCGTCCTCCGGCGTGAACCCGCCATAGGCGTTGTCGAATGCGAGGTCCGAGGGGCGTGCGAGTGCGGGTGCCGCCGTGGGCTCGGACGGCGGCCCGACCGGCTGAAAGCGAGGTGGCGCACTGCGCACTGGGCGCGGAGCGGCCACGGCATCAGTGAGCGATGCCGCCGCGCCATCGAGTGACAATCGCGCCGAAGCCTCGAGGGCCCGCCGCTCCATTGCGCCGATCCGCTCGGCCACCAGAAGATGAATCCCCCCCGGACCGCCGAGACCCTCTGAAACGCCCACCTCGCGCAGGGCGGCGAACAAGAGCTCGCGGATCGGCTCCTGATAGCCCGAAGCGCCTTCGCGCAGGATCACCAGGTCCGTGTGGAGGCCCCGCCGCAGCCACCACTGGTGCGCGCGGATGACCGCGGGGAGCAGCTGCGCGTGCGCCTCGTCCACCACCCGCACCAGGACGATCGGCAGGTCGCCGGAAAGTCCCATGCTCCAAAGCTGCGGCTGGGCGGGGAGTCCCGTCTGCGACGCAGCCGCCAGTACATGCGCCGGCGGTCGGGGAAAGACGAGATCACGGCAAAGGGCCTGCGCTT
>JBBQRM010000366.1:0-3700 GCA_038214855.1 Rhodobacterales bacterium
GTCATCGGGTAATAGGTGCCGCCCTTAACGGTGGCGTCGTTGGCCACGACCATGACCTCGCGCCCATGCACGCGACCTGCGCCGGCGATCAACCCGGCGCCGGGCGAAGCGTCGTCGTAGAGGCCGTGCGCGGCGACGGCGCCGATCTCCAGGAACGGCGCGCCCGCATCGAGCAGGTTCGCCACCCGCGCGCGCGGCAGCATCTTGCCCCGCGCGGCATGACGCGCCTGCGCCTCCGTGCCACCGCCCGCCGCCGCCCGCTCCACCGCCGCGGCGACTTCGGCGAGCGCCACGAGATGCGCCGCCCGGTTGGCGCGGAAGCTCTCGGAGCTCGGATCAGCGGCGGTGGCGAGCACGGCCATCAGGCAGGACCGATGCAGAGGTGCGGGCTTTCGCGATCCCGGGTCCGAAAATGGTGCGTTCTCCGGGTCATCGAGGTGCCGCTCCACGCGAGGGGCGGGACCACCTGGCAAAGGATTAACGAGAGGTGAAAACGCTGGATTTTTCCAAATGTTCTCAATGGGTGGATCCGGCTTTCACAGTGAAAGGCGTGAAAGCCGCCGTCGTCGATGCCCGGGATGAGCCGGCTCAAGCCCGGTGCTCCGGGTTCTCGTAATCGAAACGGCAACCGGCCTTCCAGGCGTTGCGATCGTTGCCGTGGTTCGGCAGGCCCCCCGCATCCCGCAGCATCCGCGCCATGTGCAGCAGGTTCCAGGTCATGATCGTGGTGTTGCGCTGGGTGAAGTCGTTGCCGACCCCGACGCTGCCTCCCTTCCCGTCGTCGTCGCCGTAGGACGGCCCCGGCCCCGCCTCGCCGATCCAGCCGCAATCGGCCTGGGGCGGGATGGTGCAGCCGAGGTGCCCGAGCGCGTAGAGGATGCTCGAGGCGCAGTGCTTGATGCCGTCCTCGTTGCCGGTGACCACCGCGCCGCCGACCTTGCCGTAGAAGATGCTCTGGCCGCGGTCGTTGAGCATCCCCGATTGCGCATAGAGCCGCTCGATCACCAGCCGGCAGACCGAGCTCTGCTCGCCGAGCCAGATCGGCGTGCCGATGATCAGGATGTCTGCGGCACGGACCTTCTCCCAGATGCCGGGCCAGGCGTCCTGCGGCCAGCCCTGCTCGGTCATGTCCGGCTGGACGCCGAAGGCCACGCCCATGTCCGCGGGCCGGATCGTCTCCACAGCGACGCCGTTCTTGTCCATGATCTCGGCGGGAACCGACAGCAAGGTCCGGGTATGCGACGGCTGGTCGGACCGCTTCAGCGTGCAGTTGAAGATCACGGCCCGCAGGTCGGAGAAATCCGTACGGTTGGCGTCGCAGAGCGCCGTCTGCTTGTCGTTCAGGGTCATCCGGCTTCCTTCATCAGCTCCCGGCCGATCAGCATACGCCGGATCTCGGAGGTGCCCGCGCCGATCTCCATCAGCTTGGCGTCGCGCATGATCCGGGCGACCGGGCTGTCGGCCATGTAGCCCGCCCCGCCCATCGCCTGCACCGCCTGGACCGCCTGCTCCATCGCGCGCTCGGAGGCGTAGAGCACGCAGGCCGCCGCATCCCGCCGGGTGACGGCGCCACGGTCGCAGGCGGCGGCGACCGCATAGACATAGGCCCGCGCGGTCATCAGCGCAGTGTACATGTCGGCCATCTTGCCTTGCATCAACTGGAAGTTCCCGATGCTCTCGCCGAACTGCCTGCGGTCGCGCAAGTAGGGCATGACGTGGTCGAGGCAGGCGTGCATCAGCCCCAGGCCGATGCCCGACAGCACCACGCGCTCGTAATCGAGGCCGGACATCAGCACCCGAACGCCTTCGCCCTCGCGGCCGAGCACGTTCTCGAACGGCACCTCGACGTCCTGGAAGACGAGTTCCGCCGTATTCGAGCCGCGCATCCCGAGCTTGTCGAAATGCGCGCTGGTCGAGAAGCCCGCCATCGCCTTCTCGATCAGAAAGGCGGTGATGCCCTTCGCACCCGCCTCGGGATCGGTCTTGGCGTAGACGACCAGCGTATCGGCGTCCGGCCCGTTGGTGATCCAGTATTTCGTGCCGTTGAGCAGGTAGCGGTCGTTGCGCTTCTCGGCGCGCAGCTTCATCGAGACCACGTCGGAACCGGCCCCCGCCTCGGACATGGCGAGCGCGCCGACCTGCGCCCCCGAGACGAGGCCCGGGAGGTACTTGTGCCGCTGCTCGTCGCTGCCGTTGAGCGCGATCTGGTTGACGCAGAGATTGGAATGCGCGCCGTAGCTGAGCGCCACCGAGGCCGAGGCCCGCGCGATCTCCTCGACCGCGACCACATGCGCGAGATAACCCATGCCGGCGCCGCCATGGGCCTCCGGGACGGTGATGCCGAGCAGGCCGAGCGCGCCCATCTCCAGCCAGAGGCCGGACGGGAAGGCGTTGGTGCGGTCGATCTCGGCGGCGATGGGCGCGAGGCGCTGCCGAGCCCAAGCCTGAACCGTATCGCGCAGCGCGGCGATCTCCTCGCCGAGCGCGAAATCGAGCGTGGCCATGAACATCGGCGAATCCTCCCGGCGGTCTGCCCGGCCGGCGCTCAGCTGACCACACCCTCCGGTGGATGCAAGCCTCGGGATGCCCGCCACCCCCAAATCGGGGGGATCGCTCGCAGCACGATCACCCGCATCCGCGGGCTGTCTGGAGGAGCAAAATCCGTCACCCTCTGACGGCGTCACGCCTTTCGGGGCGCCGTGGTGGGCAGGCTGGCGGAATTATCTGCCGGACTGAAATCAGTGAGAGGGACTTCCAATGGGTATCTTTTACATCGGTGACGATGGCGTCGATGTTGTCGGTCCGGTCAATCCGGTCCTCAGCAGGCGGCGGGACGCGAACGTCACCAACGAGGGCGACATCATCGTCACCTACGGCGGCGCAGACAAGATCTGCTCGCTCGGCGGCGGCGACAACATCTCGTCGGGTGAAGGCACCGACTTCATCGACTCCGGCAGCGGCGACGACGAGGTCGATAGCGGCGGCAACGACGACCTCGTCTATGCCGGCCTCGGCAACGACGACGTGCTCGCGGGCTCCGGCAACGACTACGTCCTGGGCGAGGGCGGCGACGACTGGATCGACGGCGAGGAAGGCGACGACCAGATCGACGGCGGCGACGGCAACGACGAGCTCTACGGCAGCGCCGGGAACGACCTGCTGATCGGCGGTGCCGGCGACGACTCTGCCTATGGGGGGACAGGTAACGACCGGATCAACGGCGGCACCGGCAACGACCACCTCTACGGCGACGAAGGTGACGACTGGATCAATGGCGGCGCCGGAAACGACTGGGTCTGGGGCGGCGACGGCAACGACCACATCAAGGGCGGATACGGTAACGACCACCTCTATGGCAACGCCGGCAACGATTCTATCGATGGCGGCTGGGGAAATGACTACATCGCCGGCGGCGCTGGCCGAGACGTGCTGCTCGGCGGCTACGGCAATGACCACATCAAAGGTGGCTACGGCCATGACGACATCGACGCCGGCTACGGCAACGACTACGTCGATGGCGGCGCCGGCGACGACCGCATCTTCGGCGGTGCCGGAAACGACAAGATGAAGGGAGGCCTCGGCAACGACACCTTCTACTACCGCGAGGACGAGGGCGATTCGGACTTCGATCTGATCGCGGACTGGGATTCGGGCGCGAATAGCTATGCCGACCTGATCTCGCTCTGCGGCCAGACGATCC
>JBBQRM010000367.1:0-3692 GCA_038214855.1 Rhodobacterales bacterium
TCGCGGCGAGCAGCGCCTGGGTCAGATCGAGCGGCAAGGCGCCCAGGTTCGCGGTGAGGACCGCGTCGCCGAGCTGGCCGCCGAGGCCGTAGTCGTAGTCCCAGCCCGCGGGCGGCACATGCGTGGCGGCGAAGGCGGACGCCAGAAGCAGCGCCACGGGCGCGAGCACCAAGCGGCCCAACACCCGCGTCTCGCCGGCGTGCAGGACGAGCCGCAGCCCCCAGGCCGCCACGCCGGCCGGAACGAAATACGCGGCCCATCCCAGCGCCCGGTGCAGCGGGTCGGCGAGCGAGGCGCCGACCAGGCCGAGCGCGTTCGCGGGCGCGGCGTCGGTGGCGCTGAAGAGGCTCGGGTCGTCCGGCGAATAGGTCCAGAGCATCGCCGTGGCGAGGGCTGCCAGCCCCAGCATGATCAGGCCCACGAGCTCGGTGCCGCGGCGGCGCAGGGCCTCCTCGGTGTCGCTCTCCATCAGGGGGGCGCGGCGCTTGGCCTTGGTGCGTGCTGCCATGGTCAGGATACCCTCGTCGTCGGTTGCGCCGCCGTCTCGCCGAGGACCTCGGCTATGGCGGACAGGCCGCGCTCGATCTCGTGCGGCTCGGCCACCAGGGCCACGCGGATGTAGCCGCGGCCGGGATTGCCGCCGGCCGTGTCGCGGCCGGGATTGCCGCCGGCCGTGTCGCGGCCGAGAGTGTCGCCGGCCGTCTCGCGGCCGAGATATGCGCCGGCCGTGTTGCGGCCGAGATAGGCGCCGGGCAGCACGAGCACGCCGTGGCGGCGCCAGAGCGCGCGCGCCGTTGCCTCCCCGTCGGGGGTGCCGAGCCACAGGAAGAACCCTGCCTGCGGCGACAGGTACCCCGGCAGATGGCCGAGCAGGCGGTCGGCGATCTCGAACTTCGCGGCGTACAGTGCGCGGCTTGCCTCGACATGCGCCTCGTCGCCCCAGAGCGCGGTCGCGGCGCGCTGGAGCGGCAGCGGCACCGGTGCGCCGCCATAGGCGCGCAGCCGCTTGAGCGCCTCTATGGCGCGCGGTCCTCCGGCGGCGAAGCCCGCGCGCAGGCCCGGCGCACTGGAGCGCTTGGAGAGCGAATGAAAGGCTACGGCGCGCTCGGGATCGGCGCCCGTCTCCGCCACCGCCGCCAGCACCCCCGGCGGTTCCTCGTCGCGACAGATCTCGGAATAGCATTCGTCGGCGAGCACCAGGAAGTCGTGCCGCTCGGCCAGCGCCAGCAGCTCGCGCCAGTATCCGGCATCCGCCACCGCGCCCTGCGGGTTGGCGGGCGAGCAGATATAGGCGAGCCCCACCCGGTCGAGGAGCGCAGGGGGAAGTGCTGCATAATCGGGCAGGAACCCGCCCGCCGCCACGGCCGGCACCGCCACCGGCTCGGCACCGGCGGCCAGGGCCGCGGCGCCGTAGCACTGGTAGAACGGATTTGGCATCAGCACCGCCGGCCGACGGCCGCCCTTTACCTCGGGGCAGAGCGCGAGCCCGGCGTTGAACAGCCCCTCGCGCGTGCCGTTGAGCGCCGTCACCTGCGTCTCGGGATCGAGCGCCACCCCGTAGCGGCGCCGCAGCCAGCCCACGATGGCCTCGCGCAGCTCCGGCGCGCCCTCGTTCGGCGGGTAGCGGCCGAACTCGTGCGCATGCGCGGCGATGGTCTCGGCCACGAGCGGCGACAGCGGGTGCCGCGGCTCGCCGATCGACATCGCAAGCGGCGCCTCCCCCGGCTCCACGCTGGCGATGAGCCGCCGCAGGCGCGGGAAGGCGTATTCCGGCAGGTCGTCGAACCGCTGGGCAAACTGCATCGAAAGGCCTCAAGAACGGGATCTCGACCGCCCCGCTTCGCCCGGAGTCTAGCCGCGAAAGCCCCTTGGGTCCAGCGCGTTGCGCGCCCTCATGACAGCACGTGCTCGATCGCGCTTCCCAGCCGCAGCAGGCGGGCCTCCGCGCCGGGAGCGGCCATGACCGTCAACCCGCACGACGGCACCCCTGTCGGCAGGGTCAGCGCGCAGAGCCCCATCAGGTTTCCCACCCGCGTGTTGCGCAGGGTCAGCAGGTTCTCGGTGGTGAAGTAATCCTCGTCCGACAGCAGCCGCTCGGCGTCCGGCGGCAGGTTCGGCGTCGTCGGCAGCAGCACCGCGTCGAAGCCCGCCGTCGCGCGCAGGTATTCCGTGCGCAGCGCCTCCAGCCGGCGCCAGGCCGCGACGTAGTCGGGACCGGAGGTGGCGGCGCCGGAGCGGAAGCGCTCGCGGACGGGCGCGAACATCACCTCCGGCTGCGCCTCGATCGCCTCGCGCCAGTAGCCGTAGGCCTCCGCCGCGTAGACGCGCCCCGACAGCGGCAGCGCCTCGGCGACGCAGTCGAGCCGCACGCGCGAGACCGCGGCGCCCTCGGCCTCCAGTCGGGCGACCGCGGCCTGGAAGGCCTGCTGCGGCCCCTCGCGCACCGGCTCGAGCCCCTCGGCCTCGAGGACGAGCAGCCGGGCGCCCGCGAGCCCCGCGCCCTCGAGGTCGGCGGCCCTGCGCCCTCCCATCGCGGCGAGCAGGAGGCCCGCGTCCTCGACCGAGCGGCAGAGCGGCCCCACCGTGTCGAAGCGCGGGCAGAGCGGCACCACGCCCTCCAGCGGCAGGACGCCGGAGGTGGTCTTCAGCCCCACCAGATCGTTCCAGGCGGCCGGCACCCGCACCGAGCCGCCGGTGTCCGACCCGATGCCCGCCGCCGCGAGCCCGAAGGCGACCGAGGTCGCCGCCCCCGAGGACGAGCCGCCCGGCACCAGCTCGGGGTCGTTGATGTTGGGCGGTGTCGCCGTCACCGGGTTGAGTCCCAGCCCCGAGAAGGCGAGCTCGGTCATGTGGGTCTTGCCGAGACAGACCAGCCCCGCCCGCGTCGCGGTGGCCAGCACCGCGGCATCGCGTTCGGGCACGCGGTCCTTCAGGAGCAGCGTGCCCGCTTCGGTCGCGATGCCGGCGGTGTCGAACAGGTCCTTCCAGCTGATCGGCACGCCGTCGAGCGGCCCGCGGCGCAGGCCTTTGCGCGCGCGGGAAGCGGAGGCGGCCGCCTCGGCGCGGGCGCGCTCGGGCGTGATGCGCGCAAAGATCGTCGGCGCGTCGGGATGCCCGTCGATGGCGTCGAGATAGACCTCCGCGAGCGCGCGCGCATCGATCGCGCCCGCCTCCATCCCGCGGCCGAGCTCGGCCGCCGTCATCCACAGCCAGCTCTCCGACATGCCCGCCCCCGTTGTCTCTCGCGCGAGCCTAGCCCCCGCCGGGGCGATGGACAACACGCCCCGGTGGGGGCGATGGACAACCGCGCCCCTGCCGCCATATTGGACGCATGGCCGGGGACACCGAGGTGCTGATCGTGGGCGGCGGGCTGATCGGCCCGGTGACGGCACTCGCGCTCGCCTCAGCCGGGATCGCGAGCATCGTGCTCGACGCCCAGGCCGCCCCCGCCCAGAACGCGCCCGAGTTCGACGGAAGGGCCTATGCGCTCGGCGTCGCTTCGCGGCGGATGCTGGCGGCGCTGGGCCTGTGGGAGGGGCTGGCGCCGCGGGCGCAGGCCATCGAGGACATCAAGATCAGCGACGGCCGCGCCGGCGAGGGCGCGGCGCGCTGGTTCCTGCATTTCGACCACCGCGAGATCGAGGAGGGCCCGATGGGGCATTTCCTCGAGGACCGCTTCCTGCGCGCGGCCT
>JBBQRM010000368.1:0-3688 GCA_038214855.1 Rhodobacterales bacterium
AGCCCAGCCCGGAAGGACGCCCATGAGCAAGATCAAAGTTGCGAACCCCGTCGTCGAGCTCGACGGCGACGAGATGACGCGGATCATCTGGGACTTCATCAAGGGCAAGCTGATCCTGCCCTATCTCGACATCGACCTGAAATACTACGACCTCGGCATCGAGGAGCGCGACCGGACGGACGATCAGATCACCGTGGATGCGGCAAACGCCATCAAGGAAGTGGGCGTCGGCGTCAAATGTGCTACGATCACGCCGGACGAGGGGCGGGTCGAGGAGTTCGGGCTGAAGCGGATGTACCGCTCCCCGAACGGGACGATCCGCAACATCCTGGGCGGCGTGATCTTCCGCCAGCCGATCATCTGCCGCAACGTGCCCCGCCTGGTGCCGGGATGGACGAAGCCGATCGTCGTCGGGCGCCACGCCTACGGCGACCAGTACCGGGCCACGGATTTCCTGTTCCCGGGGCCGGGCAAGCTCACGATCAAGTTCGTCGGGACCGACGGCGAGACGATCGAGCGCGAGGTGTTCGACGCGCCGGGCAGCGGTGTCACGATGGCGATGTACAACCTCGACGCGTCGATCCTCGATTTCGCGCGGGCCTCGCTGAACTATGGGCTGAACCTCGGCTGGCCGGTGTATCTGTCGACGAAGAACACGATCCTCAAGGCCTATGACGGGCGGTTCAAGGACCTGTTCCAGAAGGTCTTCGACGAGGAGTTCGCGGAGAAGTTCGAGGCCAAGGGGATCACCTACGAGCACCGGCTGATCGACGACATGGTCGCGGCGGCGATGAAATGGTCGGGCGGCTATGTCTGGGCCTGCAAGAACTACGACGGGGACGTGCAGTCGGACACAATCGCGCAGGGGTTCGGGTCGCTGGGGCTGATGACGAGCGTGCTGATGACGCCGGACGGGCAGGTGGTCGAGGCGGAGGCCGCGCACGGGACGGTGACGCGGCACTACCGCGAGCACCAGAAGGGGCGGGAGACCTCGACGAACTCCATCGCCTCGATCTACGCCTGGACCGGCGGGCTGAAGCACCGGGCGAAGCTCGACGGCAACGACGCGCTCGCGACCTTTGCGGAGACGCTGGAGCGGGTGGTGGTCGAGACGGTCGAGGCCGGGGACATGACCAAGGATCTGGCGCTGCTCGTGGGGCCGGAGCAGAAGTGGCTGACGACGACGGGGTTCCTGGAGAAGGTCGATGCGAACCTGAACCGGGCGCTGGCGGGGTAGCGGGGCCGGCGGAGGCGGAGTGTCCAACTTGAAACTATAGTGAAGTTATTGTTTTCGCTATATAAGCTTGTTTTGGAACGCGCGGCCTCCGCTTCTGGCCGGGCTCAGGCGCCCTCGACGATGACCAGATCGCGTTCGGCGGCGCCGCGGGCGTGGGCGAGGGCGGTTTGGTAGGCGTCGGAGCGGTAGCAGGCCTCGGCGGCTTCGAGGCTGGGGAACTCGGCGAGAACGTTGCGGGCGCGGTCGCGGCCCTCGAGCTGGACGTAGGCGCCGCCGCGGGCGAGGAAGCGGCCGCCGTGGGCGGCGATGGCCTCGGTGGCGCCGCGCGCGTAGGCGGCGTAGGCGGCCTCGTCGGTGACGGTCACATGCGCGATCCAGTAGGCCGGCATCAGGTCTCCTCCTCCACGCCTTCGACCAGCACGAGGTCGCGCTCGGAACCTTCGATCGCGTGGGGCAGGATGGCGCGATAGGCCTCGGAGCCGTAGAACGCCTTCGCGGTCGCGTAGTCGGGAAACTGCAGGATGACGTTGCGGCTGCGGCCCCGGCCCTCGAGCTGTTCGGCGGTGCCGCCGCGCACGAGGAACCGGCCGCCGTAGGCCGCGACCGCCGCCGGGGTGCCGGCGGCGTAGCGGGAGTATTCGTCCGGGTCGGTCACGTCGATCCGGCCGATGATGTAGCCCTTGGCCATGCTTATGCCTCCAGCAGCGCGCGGGCGGCGGCGATGGCCTGGGGCGCGCGCGCGGCGTCGGCGCCGCCGGCCTGGGCCATGTCGGGACGGCCGCCGCCGCCCTTGCCGCCCATTGCCTCGGCGGCGACGCGGACGAGATCGACCGCGGAGACGCGGCCGGTCAGGTCCTGCGTGACGCCCGCCGCGACCGCCGCGCGCTCGCCGGTGTCGGCGACCAGCAGGACCACGCCCGAGCCGAGCCGGGCCTTGTGCGCGTCGATCATGCCGCGAAGGTCCTTGCCGGAGACGCCCGAGAGCGACTGCGCGAGGAAGGGGATGCCGGCGACGGTCTCCGGTCCCGCCGGCACCGCCGCCCCGCCACCGGTCATCGCGAGCTTGCGGCGCAGGTCGGCGAGCTCCTGGGCCTGGGCACGGCGCTCGTCGAGGAGCGCGCGCAGGCGGTCGGGGACCTCCTGGGGCCGGGCGCGCAGCAGGCTCGCGGCCTCGGCCAGCGCGTCCTCCTCGGCGGCGACATAGGCGAGCGCGGCGTCGCCGGTCAGCGCCTCGATGCGGCGCACGCCGCTCGCCGAGGCGCCCTCGGCCACCAGCCTGACCGGGCCGACCTCGCCGGTGCGCGCGACATGGGTGCCGCCGCAGAGCTCGAGCGAGAAGCTGTCGCCCGCCGCGCCGATGCCACTGCCCCAGCGGGTGGCCATCGAGACGACGCGAACCTCGTCGCCGTATTTCTCGCCGAAGAGCGCGCGCGCGCCCAGCTTCTCGGCCGCGTCGGGCGCCATGATCCGGGTCTCGACCGGGGCGTTCTGGCGCACCAGCGCATTGACCATCCGCTCGACGGCGCGCAGCTCCTCGGCGTTCATCGCCTTGGGATGCGCGAAGTCGAAGCGCAGCCGGTCGGGTGCGACGAGGCTGCCGCGCTGGGCCACGTGCTCGCCGAGCGTCAGCCGCAAAGCCTCGTGCAGCAGGTGCGTGGCAGAATGGTTGGCGCGGATGGCGCTGCGCCGCGTGGCTTCGACCTTCAGCTCGGCCGCAGCGCCCACGGTGAGCTCGCCCTCCTCGACGCGGCAGGTGTGGACGAAGAGCCCGGCCTTCTTGCGCACATCGAGGACGCCGGCGCGACCGCGGTCGGTCACCAACGTGCCGGTGTCGCCGACCTGGCCGCCGGATTCGGCGTAGAACGGCGTCTGGTTCAGCACGACCTGGACCTCGGTCCCCGCCCCGGCGCGATCGGCCGGCTGGCCGCCGACGACCAAGGTTGCGATCTCGCCCTCGGCGGCTTCGGTGTCGTAGCCGAGGAACTCGGTCGGACCAACGCGGTCGGCGAGGTCGAACCACACCGCCTCGTCCGCGGTCTCGCCCGATCCGGCCCAGGCGGCGCGGGCGAGGCGGCGCTGCTCGGCCATCGCGGCGTCGAAGCCCGCGACGTCCACCGTCCGCCCCTGATCGCGCAAAGCGTCCTGGGTCAGGTCGAGCGGGAAGCCGAAGGTGTCGTAGAGCCGGAACGCCGTCTCGCCGGGCAGGGCGGCGCCGTCGGACAGGCGCGCGAGCTCGTCGTCGAGCAGCCGCAGGCCACGGTCGAGCGTCGCCTGGAAGCGGGTCTCCTCAACGCGCAGCGTCTCCTCGATCAGCGGCTGGGCGCGGCCGAGCTCGGGGAAGGCAGCACCCATCTGCGCCACGAGCGCCGGGACCAGCCGGAACATCACCGGATCGTGGGCACCGAGCAGATGCGCGTGGCGCATGGCGCGGCGCATGATCCGGCGCAGCAC
>JBBQRM010000369.1:0-3684 GCA_038214855.1 Rhodobacterales bacterium
TCGTCACTACCCTGAGCGCGAGGCCTGCCGCGACGACGAAGAGCGCGGCCTCGACCAGAAACACCGTCCCGTAGGCCTGCGCGGGCCCCGCGAGCAGGCCGCGCATCGCATCCGCAGCCGCCGCGCCCACAAGGCCGCCGAAGCCCGCCGCGATCGCCTGCGCAGCACCCCATAGTCCCATCCGCGTGCCCTCCCGGCCCTCGCGGCCCTGGCCGGCGAGCGCCATCATCGAGCCGATGGCGGCCACCGCGAAGATGCCGTTGAACACCCCCAGCGCGAAGACCGGCGGCAGCAGCGATGCCGTCGGCCCCGCCAGTCCGGCGGCGGCGATCGCCGCGAGTGCCGTCGCCGAGCCGAGGCAGCCCGCCACCAACCAGAGCCTGAGCGAGCCGAGGCCGAGCCCGCTCGCCGCCACCCCCACGGTCAGCATCCCCAGGAACACCCCGCCGTTCTGCAAGCCCGCCATCGAGGTGGACTGGCCCGGGGTGAAGGCGAAGACATGCCCGGCGAAGGGCTCGAGGATCAGCTCCTGCATGAAATAGGCGGTCATCGACAGGAAGACGAAGATCGAGAAGGCCCGCGCCCGCGGCTCGGCCCAGACCTCGGCGAAGGCGGCGCGAAACGGCATCGGGCGTTCCTCGCACCGCGGCAGCGCCGGCAGGGCGCGCTCGATCCCCCAGACGGCGAGGCCGGTCAGCGCCACCGCCGCGGCGCAGACGCAGGCGACGACGGTCAGCAGCCGGCTCGGCGAATACGGATCGAGCAGGGCTCCGACCACGCCCGCCGTCACCGCGATGCCGCCGATCATCATCAGCCATGTGATCGTCGCCGCCGCCGCCCGCCGCTGGGGCGCCGTCGCCGTCGCGAGAAGTGCCAGCAGCGACGTGCCCGAGGCGCCCACGCCGGCGCCGATCAGCAGGAACGCGAGCACCGACACGGTCAGCCCCCAGCCGGGGCTGCCCGCCATCAGCACGGTGCCGAAGGTCGCACCCAGGCCGCCGGTCGCCAGCACCGCCATGCCGCCGACGATCCAGGGCGTGCGCGCGCCGCCCGCGTCGGAGCGGTAGCCCCAGTTCGGCCGGCTGAGCTGGACGGCATAGTAGAGTGCGACCAGCGCGCCCGGCAGCACCGCCGGCAGCGCCAGCTCCACCACCATCACCCGGTTGAGCGTCGAGGTGGTCAGCACCACGATCGAGCCGAGCGCCATCTGCACCAGGCCCAGCCGCACGATCTGGACCCAGCCGAGGCCGGTCACAGCGACCCAAGCCCGAAGGCGGTCGCGAGCATCCCCAGCACGTAGAGCGTCACCCCGGTGCCGTTGTACCACGGCGCGTACCTGCGCGGATCACGCAACAGCTTGCGCATCGCCACGAGCTGCAATCCCAGCGCCAGCGCCACGATGGCGGCGACGAGCGGCAGCCCCCAGAGGATCAGCAGCGCCACGACGCCGGCCTGCGGCACCGCCATCACGCGCGCCGCGAGCCGCGCGGCGCGTGCGGGTCCGAGCGTCACCGGCAGCGAGTTCACTCCGGTCGCCCGGTCGCCCTCCAGCGCCTTGAAGTCGTTGAGCGTCATGATCCCGTGCGCCCCGAGGCTGTAGAGCCCGGCAACGATCACGATCCGCCAGCCCGGCGCGCCCGCGGCCATGACCGCCGCACCGGTGAACCACGGCAGCCCCTCGTAGCAGAGCCCAACGATCCCCGGCCCCCACCATCCCGAGCGCTTCAGCCGCACCGGCTCGGCGGAATAGGCCCAGGCGCAGGCGACCGCCACCACCGTCGCCCCGAACCCCCAGGCTCCCAGCACAGTCGCAAGCAACAGCGCGCCGGCGCTCATCGCCAGCGCGATCCACAGGCCCCAGCGTCCCGGCATCCTCCCGGAGGGGATCGGCCGTCCGGGCTCGTTGATCGCATCGACATGCCGGTCGCACCAGTCGTTCGCCGCCTGGCTCATCCCGCAGACCACCGGCCCCGCCAGCACCAGCCCCAGAACCAGCGCCCCCCAACGTTCCGACAGCGGGACGCCGGAGGCCACCACCCCGCACATGTAGGCCCACATCGGCGGGAACCAGGTGATCGGCTTCAGCAGTTCGAGTACCACAGCGGGCTGCGGCAGGCGGAGAGGCGCGATGCTCTGATTGACACTCATGTGTCAATTAAACACGACACCCGCGTCGGACCAAGCGATTTGTATCGCCGTGAGATGGCTGGCAGGAGGCGACCCCTGCCAGTCACGCTGGAAATGGTTCGGATCACAAAATGTAAAACAAGCTTCGTAAGCAATTTCAGTATGTTAAGTATAGTTTCAAGTTGGACACGCGCCCCCTGGCGCGGCGGGGGAGCGGAGCTCCAGCCGGATCAGAGCAGCATGAAGACGAGGATCAGCACCGCGACCGCGGCGACTGCGACGATCAGCCAGCGGGTCTGTCCCGGCTTGGGCGCCGGCACCCCGGTCCGGCCCGCGGGCGTCGCGGTGGCGCGGTCCGGTCCCTCGCCGGCGATGCCCTCGGGATCGCGCCCGGGCGTCGTCGCGGCGGTATCGCGCGCCGGGGTCGTCGCGGCGGGATCGGCCGCACCGGGCCGCGGGCGATCGCTGTCGGGTCCGGTCATGACGCTGTCTCCTGCCTCATCCGGCGAGGCAATGCGCCCTCCGGCGATCTCGAGCCTAGCGCATCGAAAATCGTCCTGTCCATCCTCGGGCCCCGGTCCTATGCTCTCGCTCCCGCCGCAAATCCCGATCTCCGCGCCGATGTCCGAAGAGTTCTACCGCATAAAGCGCCTGCCCCCCTACGTCTTTGCCGAGGTGAACCGGCTAAAGGCGGCCCGTCGCGCGCAGGGGGCGGACATCATCGACTTCGGGATGGGCAACCCGGACATGGACACACCCGCCCATATCGTCGAGAAGCTGGTGGAGACCGTTCGCCGGCCCCGGACGCACCGCTATTCCGCCTCGCGCGGCATCCCGGGGCTGCGCCGGGCGCAGGCGGGCTACTACGCGCGGCGCTTCGGGGTGAAGCTCGACCCCGAGACCGAGGTCATCGCAACCCTCGGCTCCAAGGAGGGGCTCGCCAATCTCGCGATGGCGATCACGGCACCGGGCGATGTCATGCTGGTGCCCAACCCCAGCTATCCGATCCACCCCTACGGCTTCATGATCGCCGGCGGCACCCTGCGCCACGTGCCGACGCTGCACGGGGGACGCTTCGAGCCGGAGGCCTATCTGCGCGCTCTCGATCATGCGGTCGCGCATTCGGTGCCCAAGCCCGTGGCGCTGGTCGTGTCCTTTCCATCCAACCCGACCGCGCAGGTCTGCGACCTCGACTTCTACCGCGCGTTGATCGGATTCGCGCGGAAGCATCACCTGTGGGTGCTCGCGGACCTCGCCTACGCCGAGATCTATTTCGACGGCAGCCCGCCGCCGTCGATCCTCCAGATCGAGGGTGCGCGCGAGGTGGCGGTGGAGTTCACGTCGCTCTCGAAGACCTATGCGATGCCCGGCTGGCGCATGGGGTTCGCGGTGGGCAACGCGCGTCTGATCGAGGCGCTGACCCGGATCAAGTCCTACCTCGACTACGGCGCCTTCACGCCCGTTCAGGTCGCCGCCGCCGCGGCGCTCAACGGGCCGGAAGATTGCATCGAGGCGATCCGCGGCATCTACCGCGCCCGCCGCGACGTGCTGATCGAG
>JBBQRM010000370.1:0-3666 GCA_038214855.1 Rhodobacterales bacterium
CCTCCGCCGCGACCAGCATGTAGTTCGGGTGGCGCAGCCAGGCGAACGGCCCGCGCCGCACCAGGGGCGCGTCGAGCACGATGATCCGCGTCGTCCAGCGCCCGCCGAGGCTCGCGAGAATCCACAGCCGCAGGACCTGGAGCACCGCGAAGGCCGCGAGCCACAGCGGCCGGACCTCGGCGCCGAGCCCGAACACCACCAGCGCCGCGAGCCAGCAAGCGTGCAGTGCGACGATCAGCGGATAGTGCCCCGCCCCCACCTCGACCGCGCCCCGGCGCATCAGCCGCGCGGTATTGCGCCGCGCGAGCGCCAGCTCGCCGAGCCGCTGCACGAGGATGAAAGCGAGGAACAGCGCCGCGGGCAGCGAGACCTCAGGCATGGGCCGCGACCCGGAGCGGCAGGAACGATGCGGTGAAGCCGGGCCCGAGTGCGCAGAGCAGCATCTGGCCCGTGGTCCCCGCGTCGAGCAGCCGGTCGAGCACGAAGAGCGCGGTGGGGGACGACATGTTGCCGAAGTCGCGCAAGGTGGCGCGCTCGGCGTCCAGCGACCCGGGCTCGAGGCCGAGAGCCACCTCGATCGCGCCCACCACCTTCGCCCCGCCGGGGTGACAGACGTAGCGGTCGATCTCGGATGCCGCGATCCCGGCGCTTCCGAGCGCGGTCTTCACCGCCGCGCCGAAGAACTCCTCGACGAAGCTCGGGATCGATCGGTCGAAGACCACGCCCAGTCCCGCCGCGTCCACGTCCCAGCCCATGATGTCGAGCGTGTCGGGCCAGATCCGTTCGTGGCCCGGATCGAGCGTCACCACCCGCCCGTCCCCCGGCGCGCTGCTGAGGCAGGCCGCGGCGGCGCCGTCGCCGAAGAGCACGGTCGCGATGATGTCCGCCTTCGACAGCCGGTCAGAGCGGAACGACAGCGTGCAGCATTCGAGCGCCACCAGCAGCACCCGGCTGCCGGGACGCGCCTCCGCCTGGGCACGGGCGATCTCGAGCCCGGTCACGCCGCCGGCGCAGCCGAGACCGAAGACCGGCATCCGCCGCACGTCGGGGCGAAAGCCCATCGCCTTCCAGGCGCGGGCCTCGAGCGTCGGCGTGGCGATCCCGGTCGAGGAGACGGTCACGATCGTGTCGATGTCCTTAGCCTGCAGCCCGGCCGCGGCGAGCGCGGCGCGGGCCGCTTCGAGAAACAGCGCGCCGGCACCTTCGAGATAGAGCGCGTTGCGCTCGGGCCAGGTCTTGGGCGTCTGGAACCAGTCGAGCGGCGCGACCGAATAGCGGCAATCGACGCCGGAGGTGCCGAAAGAGCCCGCCATGCGCTCGAACTGCTCGTAATGCGGCCCGAGGATGCGCCGGGCATTCTCGAGCACCAGATCCTGCGGCAGGACGTACGGCGGCACTGCGGTTGCGAGGCCGTTGAGGTAGACGGGCATTCAGGCTCCAATTCGCGACCTCCCACGGGCGACGCAAGCGCGTACAGGCCGTTCAGGATCATTGCATCAACGCGCGGACGGACGAAACGCTCCCCGCGCCGCTGCGACATCGTGCGCGGCCAGTGGGAAGCCTGAGCGTGCGACTTCTTAACGAGAAATGAAAACGCTGGCTAATATCCAATGTTTCCAATGGGCGTTGCCCGGTTTCACAGTGAAAGCCGTGCCGTTCCGCGTCGCTTGCCGCAGCTCACCCGAGGCAAAAGACCGCCGGCACGGACTTTGTCTCGCCGTCGAGCCGGGCCGTGAGCGACCCGTCGGGGCCGCGCGTCACCTCGAGCAGGCGCAGGCGTCCGTCGAGGCGGAGGCGCATCGTGTAGCCCGGCCAGTCCCGCGGCAGCGCCGGGCGCACGTCGAGCTGCGCGCCGCGCCTGCGGACGCCGAGGATCGCCTCGACCGCGGCGCGGTAGAGCCAGCCGCCCGAGCCGGTGTACCAGGTCCAGCCGCCCCGCCCCGCGTGGTCGCCGGCATAGATGTCGGCCGCGACCACATAGGGCTCGACGCGGTAGCGCTCGGCGGAAGCGCGGTCGCTTGCGTGCTCGACGGGGTTGAGCATCGCAAAGCACCGGTGCGCATCCTCGCCGCGGCCAAGCTCGGCCAGCGCGTAGACCACCCAGGTCGCGGCGTGGGTATACTGGCCGCCGTTCTCGCGCACGCCGGGGGGATAGCCCTTGATGTAGCCCGGCTCGCGCTCGGTCCGCGCGAAGGGCGGCGCGAAGAGCTTGACCAGCCCCGCCTGCGCGTCGACCAGCTCCGCGAGCACCCGGCCCATCGCCAGCGCCGTGCGATCGGGATCGCCCTGCCCCGACAGCACGGCCCAGGACTGAGCGATGCTGTCGATGCGGCACTCGTCGCTCTCGACCGAGCCGAGCGGGGTGCCGTCGTCGTAATAGCCGCGGCGCCAGTTCGCGCCGTCCCAGCCGGGGCCGTCGAGCGCGACCTTGAGGCTGGCGCGATGCGCTTCCCAGGCCTCGGCGCGCGCGGTCTCGCCGCGGGCGGTGGCGCGGGGGGCGAAATCGGCCAGCGCCCCGGCGAGGAACCAGCCGAGCCAGACGCTCTCGCCGCGCCCGCCCTCGCCGACGCGGTTCATGCCGTCGTTCCAGTCGCCGCCGAGGATCAGCGGCAGGCCGTGCGGTCCCGTGCGCGCCACCGCTAGGTCGAGCGCGCGGGCGGCGTGCTCCCAGACGCTGGCGGTCGTGTCCGAGGTCTGCGGCTGGAAGAAGGCGTCGTGCGCGCCCTCCTCGAGCGCCGGCCCCTCGAGGAACGGCACCTCGACGTCGAGCACGCCCGCGTCACCCGTCGTGTCGATGTACTGGCCGAGGGCGTAGGCGAGCCAGACCACGTCGTCGGAGATCGTCGTGCGCACGCCCGCGCCGGTGCCGGGCAGCCACCAGTGCTGGACGTCGCCCTCCGCGAACTGGCGCCCGGCCGCCGCGACGATCTGGGCGCGGGCGAGGCCCGGGTCGTGGATCAGGAAGGCGAGCGTGTCCTGGAGCTGGTCGCGGAACCCGTAGGCGCCGCTCGCCTGGTAGAAGGCCGAGCGCGCGCGGATGCGGCAGGCGAGGCTCTGGTAGGGGAGCCAGGTGTTGACCATCAGATCCATCGCCAAATCGGGCGTCTCGATCTGGAGTGCGTCGAGAAAGCCCTCCCAGCTGGCCTTGCTCGCCGCGGGCAGCGCGGCCGCGTCCTGCCCGCGGTGGCGGGCGATCAGCGTCTCCACCGGCGTGTCGGGGCCGGCACAGCCGAGCAGGAACACGACCTCGGCGCGCGCGCCCGGCTCGAGCCGCAGATCGGTGGCGAGCGCAGCACAGGGATCGCCGCTGGTGCCCTCCCCGTCCGCGACCGGGTTCGCGAGCGTCACCGTGTCGGGCCGCCACACCGAGCCTGCGCGCCCGAGAAAGGCGGTGCGGTCCACGCCTGCCGAGGAGAGCGCGCGGTCGCAGGCGAAGAAGGCGGTCCGGCCGGGATATTCGACGCTGAAGGGATTGCGCGCCAGCGCCGCCTGCACCGCCTCGTCGATGCGCGCGTCGAGGAAGGGCGCCGTGCGCTCGCGGCTGTTGCCGAGCACCCATTCGACGTAGCCGTAGACCCGAAGCCGCCGGTGCCGGCCATGCAGGTCGGTGATCGCGAGGCGCGAGACCTTCACCGGGTCGATGGGATCGACGGTCTGGGTGAGTTC
>JBBQRM010000371.1:0-3655 GCA_038214855.1 Rhodobacterales bacterium
CCATCACCAGCCCGATGTCGGCGCCGCCGAGGTCGCGCACCGTTGTGAAGCCGCGATGCAGCATGGCGCGCATGACCACCGCCGCCCTCAGCGCGACGAGTGCGCTCGGCAGCGCCGCATTCGCGCCAAGATCGGGCGTCGTCGCGATCACATGAACATGCGCGTCGATCAGCCCGGGCATCAGCGTCCGCCGGCCGAGGTCGATCGCGCGGGCATCCGGCGCGGCGATCCCGTGCTCCGACACCTCCGCGATCCGGCCGTCCGCCACCAGGACGTCGGCAGGGCCCTGCGGCCTGTCCTGCAAGCCGTCCACCACCATTGCGTTGCGAAGCAAGACGCGCGTCATCGATCCTCCGTCCTCGCGCGCAGATGAGTGCTGCCCGTGCTACATCTTGCCCTTCCACGGCACCAGCCTGCGCTCGAGAAAGCGCATCAGCATGTCGAAGGCATAGGCGATGGCGGCGATCACGACGATCCCCATGATCACCGTAGGCGTCTGCAGGAACTGCGAGGCGGTCAGCACCATGTAGCCGATGCCCTTGGTCGCGGCGACCATCTCGGCGGCGACGAGCGTGGTCCAGCCGAAGCCGATCCCGATGCGCATCGCCGTGAGGATCTCGGGCATCGCCGAGGGAAAGATCACCCGGCGCAGCACCTGCCAGCGCGTGGCGCCAAAGGAATAGGCCGCATGGATCTGCTCGATGGCGGCGGACCTCACACCGGCGCGTGCACCGAGCGCGATCGGCGCGAACACGGACAGGAAGATCAGCAGCACCTTCGAGGTCTCGCCGATGCCGAACCAGATGATCATCAGCGGCAGATAGGCGAGCGGCGGGATCGGGCGGTAGAACTCGATCGGTGGATCGAAGATGCCGCGCATCACCGGGCTCATGCCCATCGCGAGACCGAGCGGAATGCCGATGGCGCAGGCGAGCAGAAATGCGCCGAAAACCCGCGCGGCAGAAATCGCCACATGCTGCCAGAACGGCGTCCCGGTGAAGCCGTTGGTCCAGACGTCGGCGAACTTCTGCACGATCGCGAGCGGCGAGGGGACGAAGAGCGGCTTGACCAGGCCCGCCGCGGTCACCGCCCACCAGACGAAGATCAGCAGCGCGATGGTGAGCAGGCTGAGCACCAGCGTGTCGCCTTGGCCGGGCACGCCGTAGGTCTCGCCGGGCCGCGTGGGCCGCGATCGCGCGAACCAGGCGAAGACGCCGCTGCGCGGTGCCACGCGCGCCGTCTCTGGCTCGGTGCGCTCGCTCATGCCGCTTCCTCCTCGTCAGCGAAGATGATGCGGAGGACCTCCTCGCGAAGCTCGATGAATTCGGCGGAGGCCTTGACTCTGCGGGCGGGCGTGCCGTCGAGGAACTGCCGCGAGAAGCCGAGGTCGAACCGATGCGCGACGCGCCCCGGCCGCGGCGACATGACGATCAGCTTCGTGCCCATGAACAGCGCCTCTTCGACGCTATGGGTGATGAAAAAGACGGTCTTGGCAGTCTGTTGCCAGATGCGCAGGATCAGCTCCTGCGCCCGCTCCCGCGTCAGCGCATCGAGCGCGCCCAGCGGTTCGTCCATCAGCAGCACCCTGGGATCGCAGGTGAGCGCGCGCGCGATGCCCACCCGCTGCTGCATGCCGCCCGACAGGGCATAGACGGGCGAGCTCTCGAAGCCCTTCAACCCCAGCAGGTCAATGTACTTGTCCGCGACGGCATAGGCGGCCTGCCTGCCCTTGCCCTGGAGCTTCAATCCGAAGGCGACGTTCTCGCGCACGTCGAGCCAGGGCAGCAGCGCGTGCTTCTGGAACACGACCGAACGATCGGCGCCAGGCCCGGTCACCGAAGCGCCGTCGAGCATGATCCGGCCCGAGGACGGGGCGAGAAACCCCGCGATCAGGTTGAGCAGCGTGGACTTCCCGCAGCCCGAGGCGCCGAGGGCGACGACGAAGTCATGCTCGTCCAGCGTCAGGTCGATCTGGCTCAGCGCCTCGACCGGCGGCCTTCCGGCCGCGGCGGGATAGACGACGGAGGCGTTCTGCACTTCGAGGGCCATGGTGCGTCTCCTGCCCGGTGTGCGTGTGCCCGTCCCGCGGCTTCGCGCCGCGGACCGGGCGGGTGCTGTGGCTGGCTATTCCGCGGATTTGGCGAGATCGGCGTTCACGAAGGGCGTGTAATCCTCCAGCACCGTGTCGATCCGGCCGGCCGACTTCAGGAACGCGGCCGTCGATTTCATCGCCTCCGCCGAGCCTCCGCCGAGCCATTTCGGTCCGACCTGCTCGGAGATCGGCAGGAAGGTGTAGCCCTCGAGGATCCCCGGCACCTGTGCCGCATCCGCGCCGGTGTAGTCCGCGATGGTCTTCACCTGCGCGCTGTCGGCGGTCCAGGCGGCGGGATCCGCGAGATAGGCCATGTTGGCCTCGTTCACCGTGCGGATGAAGGCGACGAGGCCTTCCGCGTTCTCCTTGGCGAATTCGGCATCGACCACCCAGCCGTCGAAGGTGGGATAGCCCCATTCCGCGGTCTCGTCGGCTCCGGCGAGCCGGCTGCCCTTCTCCATGATCTGGCTCTGGACCGGCTGCCAGATGAAGGCGCCGTCGATGGCGTCCTGCTCCCAGGCGGCGGCGATCTGGTCGGGCGGCATGCCGATGATCGAGACGTCGCTGTCGCTGAGACCTGCGTGGTCGAGCACCCCCATCAGCGAGAAATGCGCCGTCGAGCCGACGGGCACGGCGATGCGCTTGCCCTTCAGATCGGCGAGCTCCACGATCTCCGCGCCGTCGCGCACGATCAGGCTCTCCGCCTTGCCGATCACCTGGGCGAGCATGAACATCTGGATGTCCACGCCCTGGCTCGTGGCGATGGCCAGCGGCGAGGAGCCGAGCTCCGACAGCTTGATGTCGCCCGAAGCCATGGCCGCGATGACGTCGGCGCCGGAGGCGAACTTGCGCCATTCGATGTCCCAGCCGGTCGCCGCCTCGAACTTGCCTTCCGCCGCCGCTACCTGCATCGGCGTCGGGTTGCCGAAATGGCCGATGATCACCGTCTGGGCCGATGCGGCCCCCGCGATGACCCACAATGCCGCACCGGCCGCGAGGCCGATTTTGAGTTTGTCGAGCATGAAGACACTCCCCTGTTGGTTTCAGTCGCTATCCGAACGTCGTTTGCTCCGTTCCAAAGGCCGGCCTTTGGACCGGAGCATCGCCGAGCGCGAAGGCCTTGATCGCCGCGACCAGCACGTCGAGCGTGTCGATCGCCTCGATCCCGTCCCCGTCCGGGCGCGCGAGCAGCGAGAACTCCGTGCAGGCGACGAGTTGCACCCGCGCGCCTGCCGCCGCCAGCCCGCGCGCGGCCGCCGCCAGCGTCGCGCCGGCCGCCGCCGTCGGGCCGCGGCGCTTGATGTCGCGGATCGCCTCCAGCAGTGCCGGCTGATCCGCCGGATAGACGGCCCGCGCCCCCGCTGCCTCCAGCGCCGCGTCGAAGAGGCGCGTCGCCCGCACCGCCGGCGAGGCGAGCACGCCCACGCGCGCTCCCATTCCGGCCTGCGCCGCTGCCTCCGCCGCCGACAGCGCCACCATGTCGAGGAAGGGCACGCTTGCCGCCGCACGGATCGCCGGCGCGTAGTGATGTGCGGTGTTGCACGGCATGGCCAGCGCCTCGGC
>JBBQRM010000372.1:0-3650 GCA_038214855.1 Rhodobacterales bacterium
CGGGCGACGTGGTGGTGGCGAGCTACTCCAAGGGCGCGCGCGAGCGGATGGGGGGTTTGCTCGCCGACGAGGGGGTCGCGGGTGCACGCGAGATCGCCAGCGCGCGCGACCTGCGCGGCGACATCGCGAGCGCGCGCGACCTGCGCGGCGACGGCGGGCTCGCGCTCGCGGTCTGGGGGGTCGAGCACGGGTTCGAGGCGAAGGGTCTGACGGTGATCGCCGAGCAGGACGTGCTCGGCGACCGGCTGATCCGCGCGCCCAGGCGCCGCAAGCGGGCGGAGAACTTCCTGACCGAGGCGGCGGGGCTGACGGTCGGCGATCTGGTCGTCCATGTCGATCACGGCGTCGGGCGGTATACCGGGCTCGAGACGGTGACGGCTTTGGGCGCGCCGCACGAATGCCTGGCGCTGGAATACGCCGGTTCGGACAAGCTGTATCTGCCGGTCGAGAACATCGAGCTTCTGTCGCGCTACGGGCACGAGGAGGGGCTGCTCGACCGGCTCGGCGGCGGTGCGTGGCAGGCCAAGAAGGCGCGGCTGAAGGCGCGGATCCGCGAGATCGCCGACCGGCTGATCCGCATCGCCGCCGAACGCGCGCTCAGGCGCGGCCAGGTGTTGACCCCGCCCGAGCATCACCTGTGGGAGGAGTTCTGCGCGCGGTTTCCCTATGCCGAGACCGACGACCAGCTGAGCGCCATCGCCGATGTGCTCGGCGACATGGAGAGCGGCCAGCCGATGGATCGGCTGATCTGCGGCGACGTCGGCTTCGGCAAGACCGAGGTGGCGCTCCGTGCGGCCTATGTCGCGGCGATGTCGGGCACGCAGGTTGCGGTGATAGCACCGACGACGCTGCTCGCGCGCCAGCACATGAAGAGCTTCGCCGAGCGCTTCCGGGGGTTGCCTTTGCGGGTGCGCCAGCTGTCGCGCTTCGTCTCGGCCAAGGAGGCGGCCGAGACGCGGGCGGGGCTGGCGGACGGATCGGTGGAGATCGTGATCGGCACGCATGCGCTGCTCGCCAAGGGGGTGAAATTCGCCAATCTGGGGCTCTTGGTGATCGACGAGGAGCAGCATTTCGGGGTGACGCACAAGGAGCGGCTGAAGGCGTTGCGCTCGGACATCCACGTCCTCACGCTGACCGCGACGCCGATCCCGCGGACGCTGCAGATGGCGCTGTCGGGGGTCCGCGAGCTGAGCCTGATCGCGACGCCGCCGGTGGACCGGCTGGCGATCCGCACCTATGTCAGCGAGTTCGATCCGGTGACGGTCCGCGAGGCGCTGCTGCGCGAGCATTATCGCGGCGGGCAGGCGTTCTACGTCGTGCCGCGGATCTCGGACATTCCCGACATCGAAGCGTTCCTGCGCGAGCAGGTGCCGGAGGTGAGCGTCGTCGCCGCGCATGGCCAGATGGCCGCGGGCGAGCTCGACGAGCGGATGAACGCCTTTTACGACGGCAAGTACGACGTGCTGCTGGCGACGACCATTGTCGAGAGCGGGCTCGACATTCCCGCGGCCAACACGCTGATCGTCGACAGGGCGGACATGTTCGGGCTCGCCCAACTCTATCAGATCCGCGGCCGGGTCGGGCGCTCGAAGCTGCGGGCCTATGCGTTCTTTACCACCGAGCCGCGCAAGAAGCTGACGCCGCAGGCCGAGAAGCGGCTGCGGGTGCTGGGCACGCTCGATAGCTTGGGGGCGGGGTTCACGCTGGCGAGCCAGGACCTCGACATCCGCGGCGCCGGCAACCTGCTCGGCGAGGAGCAGTCGGGGCAGGTGCGCGAGGTGGGGTTCGAGCTGTACCAGGACATGCTGCAGGAGGCGATCGCCAAGCTGCGCGCGGGCGACATCGAGATGGTGGGCGACGACGGATGGTCGCCGCAGATCAACCTCGGCGTGCCGGTGCTGATCCCGGAGGCCTATGTGCCGGACCTCGACGTGCGGCTGGGGCTCTACCGCCGCCTGTCGCAGCTCGGCCGAAAGGTCGAGCTCGAGGGTTTTGCGGCCGAGCTCATCGACCGGTTCGGCCCGCTGCCGCCCGAGGTCGACACGCTGATGCTGGTGGTGCGCATCAAGGCGATGTGCAAGCGCGCCGGGATAGCCAAGCTCGACGGCGGTCCGAAGGGGGCGACGGTGCAGTTCCATCGCGACAAGTTCGCCGACCCTGCCGGGCTCGTGCAGTTCATCCACGACCAGAAGGGCGCGGCCAAGGTCCGCGACAACCGGATCGTCGTGCGCCGCGACTGGGAGGATGCGCTGGCGCGTCTCGTCGGCGCCTTTCAGATCGCCCGCGAGCTCGCGGTGCTCGCCCAGCCGCCGAAGCCGGCAAGGCGCAGCGCCTGATGCCTCAGGCTTCCGCCGGCGTCACCACGACGGTGCCCAGCATCCCCAGCCCCTCGTGCGGCTGGCAGAAGTAGCGGTACTCGCCGGGCACGTCGAATGTGTGCCGGTAGATCTGGCCCGGCGGGAGGTCGCCCGAATTGAACGGCGCAGCCCCTTCGGGCAGGCGAACATGCGCCGGATCGTCGGCGAGCTCCCGCGCGGCGGTCACCGTATGCGTCAGGAGCGACGTGTTGCGCCACTCCACCATTCCCCCCGCCGGAACCACCACCCGCTCCGGCGCGAAGTTCAGCGTCGTGGTCAACTCCACCACCGCATCGGCCTCTGCCGACGGCGGCTGCTGAAAGGCCGGCCCGCCCCTGCCGCAGGCGGCAAGTGCCGCCCCCGCCACCAGAAGCATCGTCTGTCTGCGCCCGATCATCGCTTTCTCCCTTTTGCTCTTCGCGCCCATGCGGCGCACGGCCGCCCGGGCCTCAGCCCGCCGCCGCCGTGCGCAGCTCCTCGATCACCTTCGCCCAGGTCTCCGTCGGCTGGGCGCCGGTCAGCACGTGTTTCCCCCCGAGCACGAAGGTCGGCACGCCGGTCACGCCCATCGCGCGGTTCGCCTCGGCCTCCGCCAGGACCTCCGCCCGGTCGTCCTCGCCCTCGAACCGGGCCGCAATCTTGGCACCGTCCATGCCGGCCTCCTCGGCCACCGCAGCGAGCACGGCAGGGTCCGAAATGTCCTCGCCCACCGCGAAGTAGCGGCGGAAGAGCGCGGTCACGACCGCGTCCTGCGCGCCTTCGGCCTCGGCCCAGCGGATCAGGCGGTGGGCTGCAAGCGTGTTCGGCGAGCGGCCGATGCGGGCGAAGTCGACGTCGAGCCCGGCCTCGCACGCCGCGGCCTCGATCCGGCCGTAGATGCGCGCGGCGTTCTCGGGGCCGCCGAACTTCGCCTCGAGGTAGGCTTTGCGGTCCATTCCCTCGGGCGGCATGTCAGGGTTGAGCTGGTAGGGGCGCCAGCGGATCTCGAAGGGCGCTCCCGGGGCTGCCGCGAGCGCGCGGTCGAGGTTCGCCTTGCCGATGTAGCACCAGGGGCAGACGGGGTCGGAGATTATGTCGAGCCGGGTCACGCGAGGTCCTCCTTGAGCTTGCGCCGCATCAGCTTGCCGTTCGGCCCGCGCGGCAGGGCGGGGACGGCGGTGAAGATCCTGGGGCATTTGTAACGCGCCAGCCACCGCGCGCAATGGGCGGAGAGCTCCGGCTCGGGGAGAGGTGCGCCCGCGGGCACGTAGAAGGCGGCGATGACGGTGATGCCGGCGCGCGGTGCCACCTCGA
>JBBQRM010000373.1:0-3646 GCA_038214855.1 Rhodobacterales bacterium
CCCGCGGCTCGGTCAGCAGCGCCCGGGCGCTGGCGAGCATCTGGCGCTGCCCGCCCGAGAGGCTGCCCGCGAGCGCCGCGGGGCGGGCGGCGAGGTCGGGGAACATCGCGAACATCGCGTCGATCCGCCCCGCGCGATCCGGCCGCGGCAGCAGCTCCGCTGCGATCCGCAGGTTCTCGAGGATCGACAGCCGCGTGAAAACGTTGGCCGTCTGCGGCACGAAGCCCATGCCCCGGCGGACCAGCTCGTGCGGCCGCGCGCCCGTCGCGTCCTCGCCGCCGAGGCTTACCGTGCCGCCGGTCGCGGGCACGAGCCCCGCCGCGGCCTTGACCAGCGTCGACTTGCCGGCGCCGTTCGGACCGAGCACGGCGAGGATCTCCCCCGGCGCCACCGCGAAGCTCACGCCCTTCACGATCGCAAGATCCGGGTCGTAGCCCGCGACCAGCCCCTCGACCGCGAGCGCGGCGCTCATGCCGGCATGCCTTCGAGATAGACCTCGATCACGTCCGCGCGGCGCGCGATCTCGTCGGGCGCGCCTTCGGCGAGCTTCCGGCCTGCCGCCATCACGATCACCCGCGGGCACAGCCGGGCGATCATCTCCATGTTGTGCTCGATCAGCAGGATCGCGGTGCCGCGCGCGTTGATCTCCAGGATGCGGGTCACGATCAGCTCGAGCAGCGCCGGATTCACCCCCGCCGCCGGCTCGTCGAGCAGGATCACCGACGGCTCGGCCATCAGCACGCGTGCGAGCTCCAAGAGCTTGCGCTGTCCGCCGGAGAGCACGCTCGCGGGCCGGTCCGCCAGCGGGCCGAGCCGCACGAACTCGAGCAGCGCCCGGGCGCGGGCGACGTTCTCGCGCTCGACGCTCGCGACGCGGGCGGGGGCGAAATTCGCCCAGATGCGCTCGCCCGGCTGGTTCTGCGCCGCGACGAGCACGTTCTCGAGGACCGTCATCCGCGGGAAGGGCCGGGCGATCTGGAAGCTGCGCCCGAGCCCCGCGCCGATCCGCGCCTCGGGCGGGCTGCGCGAGAGCTCGCGGCCGCCGAGCCGGATCGACCCCCTATCGGCGCGCAATGTGCCGGCGAGCAGGTCGAAGAGCGTGGTCTTGCCCGCCCCGTTCGGCCCGATGATCCCGAGGATGCCGCCGCGCGCGAGCTCGAGCGCCATGCCGTCCACCACCCGCAGACCGCCGAAGGCTTTCGTGAGCCCGCGGACCTCCAGCAGCGGCGTCGGGCTTCGCTCTGCGTGCTGCACCCTGCCCCCCGCGCGCGATGACGCGGCATGATTGGCCGTTTGCGGCAGCGGTTTCAACCCGCTAGTGTCGGCGCAAACGGCGGGGGGGACATGGGCAACGCCGACGACGGCTTCGATCTGTGGGACCTGCGCGTCGAGGTGACGGCGCCCGAGGGCGCCACGCTCTGGTGCGGGGCGCGGCCCGGCGATCACTTCGAGCTGCGCGGCGAGATGCTGCACCTGCCGCCGGGCCAGGGCTTTTCGATCTATTCGCTCGCCGCGGTCCTGCCGCTGCTCGCGGCCAAGCAGCGGCCCAGCGACGAAGCCGACTGGATGACCACCGACGCCGAGGTCGCCTGCCCCGACCCGAACTGCCCCTCGCGGCTCCGCATCACCCGGACCCGAAAGCGCCGCTTCCGCCACGCCGAGACGACCGCCGTCCCGATGAAGGAGACTTGAGCCGGTGGAACACGCCGACCTCGCGCCCGGGCACCGGATCTCGCGGATCGTCAAGGGTGGCTGGCAGCTCGCCGGCGGCCACGGCGCGGTGGCCTCCGAGGCGGCGATCGCCGACATGATCGCCTTCGCCGATGCGGGCATCACCACCTTCGACTGCGCCGACATCTACACCGGCGTCGAGGCGCTGATCGGCCGGTTCCGCGCCGAGTATCGCCGCACCCGCGGCGCCGAGGCGCTGGCGCGGATCAAGGTGCACACCAAATACGTGCCCGACCTCGGCGCCCTCGCATCGGTCTCGCGCGCCGACGTGGCCCGCGCGATCGACGCCTCGCGCATGCGGCTGGGAATGGAGCGGCTCGATCTCGTGCAGTTCCACTGGTGGAACTACGCCGTGGACCGCAACGTCGAGGTGGCTTTGTGGCTGACCGAGCTTGCCGCCGAAGGCAAGATCGCCCGGATCGGCGGCACCAACTTCGACGCGGCCCAGACGCAGCGGATGCGCGCGGCCGGCGTGCCCCTCGTCTCGATGCAGGTGCAGTACTCGCTGATCGACGACCGCCCGGCGCGCGGCCTCACCGACGCCGGGGTGCCGCTCATCGCCTATGGCACCGTCGCCGGCGGGTTCTTCTCCGAGCGCTGGCTGGACGCGCCGCCCCCCGAGCCGCCGTTCGAGAACCGCTCGCTCGCGAAGTACCGGCTGATCGTCGAGGAGTTCGGCGGCTGGGCGCTGTTCCAGGAGCTGCTCGCCTGCCTCGACCGGATCGCCGGCCGGCACGACAGTGACATAGCCACCGTCGCGAGCCGCGCCGTGCTCGACCGGCCGGGCGTGGCGGCGGTGATCGTCGGCGCCCGCAGCCGCGCGCATCTGGCGCGCAACTTGACGATCCCCGCGCTCGCGCTCACCGACACCGACCGGGCTGAGATCGCCGCGGTCCTCGCCCGCGCCCACTCGGTGCCAGGCGAGGTCTACGCGCTGGAGCGCGACCGCACCGGGCCGCACGGACGGGTGATGAAATACGACCTCAACGCAGGCGCGGCATGAGCGACGACCTCGCCCGCCGCGCCGAGGCCGAGGTGCGCGCGCGCCACGCGTTCTTCGTCGCCTGGTTCGCAGGCAGCGCCGCGGAGGCCGACTTCACCGCCTCCGCCCGCGCCTTCGCGCCCGACATGACGATGGTCGAGCCGGACGGATCGGTCGCCGATCGGGACGCGGTGATCGCGATGCTGCGGCGGGGACGGGGCGCGCGGCCGGGGCTTGCCATCGAGATCGTCCTGCGCGCCGCGAGGCCCGTCGCGCCCGACACCGCGCTCGTCGTCTACGACGAGCACCAGAACCTGAACGGCACCCGCACTGCGCGCCGCTCGAGCGCGATCTTCAGCCGCGACGAGGCGGCCCCCGAGGGCGTCGTCTGGCGGCACCTGCACGAGACCTGGATCACATCATCGAACGAGGAGCGAGACACATGCGGGCACTGACATTCACGACCATCGCCGCGGCACTGCTGGCCACGGGAGCGGCGGCGCAGGAGTGCGAGGTCACCGTGGGGCTGGTGATGGAGCTCACCGGCCCCGCGGGCGAATACGGCCAGGCCGGCGCGAAGTCCGTCGAGATGGCGTTCCGCGACATCAACGAGGCCGGCGGCGTGACCCTCGGCGACCAGAGCGGCTGCACCCTCGTCACCGACACCCGCGACAGCCAGAGCCAGGGCAACGTCGCGGTCGATCAGGCGACGCAGCTCGTCAACATCAAGGGCGTGCCGGTGATCATCGGCGGCATCATCTCGTCGGTGTCGATCCCGATCCTCACCTCGGTCACCGCGAGTTCCGGCGTGGTCCAGGTCTCTCCCGCCTCCTCCTCGCCGACGCTGACCGAGCTCGCCCGCGAGGGACAGACCGGCGGCTATTTCTTCCGCACCATCACCTCGGACGCGCTCCAGGGGGTCGCGGCGGCGAA
>JBBQRM010000374.1:0-3642 GCA_038214855.1 Rhodobacterales bacterium
CCTTGTCCTTGAACGCCGCGCGGATCACGTCGAGCGTGGCCAGCGGCAGCATCAGATCGAAACTGCCGGTGCGCGCCGCGTCGCCGAGGTCGAGCACGATGCTGAGCACCAGCACGTCGACGTAATCGGGGGCGAGCTGCATCTGCGAGATGTTCTGGCGCTGGTCGCTGATCCCCATCCGCTTGGTCAGCGGTCGGCCGAGGCAGGAGCCAAGCGCCTCGCCGAAGGCCGCGACCAGCACCTCGAGCGGCCGCCGGCAGACCGCCATGTCGATGCTGGTGAAGGTCCGCGTGGTCGGAATCGGGGCCGCCTCCGGATCGCCGCCGAGGATCAGGTCGATCAGGTGATAGGCGAGATCGGTATCGACGTTGAGCAGCCCGCGGGTGTCGCTGTCCTCGACCTCGATGATCCCGAGCATGGCCGGCACCGAGACGCCCTGCAGCGCCTCCGACAGCTTCACGACACGGGTCTCGGTGACCATCGCGCTGATGATCGCCTTGACCTGATGCCGCATCCGGTCCTCGACGAAGCGCGCGAAGGTCTCGCCGACGAGATCGGTATCGGGCAGCGGCGAGCGGGCGACGCCGCCCTCGCGCAGCTTGCGTGTCAGCAGGGTCTCTTCACTGGCCATCTGGATCCTCGCAGCGCGGCCGCGACCTTTGGCGGAAATGGTTACGAAAGGCTTATGACCGCGCAAATTTCGCTAACGCCGCCACGCGTGGGGGGCTTGCGAGGCGTGCCTCAGCGCGCGGCCGCCGCCTGCCGCCGGACCAGGCGCAGCAGCAGCGGCAACAGCCAGATCAGGATTGTCGCCACCCCGAGCACGCCCGCGATGGGTCGCTCGAAGAAGGCGATCAGCGATCCGTCCGACTTGATCAGCGAGGTGATGAAATTCTGCTCGAGCATCGGCCCGAGCACGAGGCCGAGGATCGCCGGCGCCACCGGAATGCCGTTCTCCTCCATCGCGAAGCCCACCACCCCGAGCGCCAGCGCCACCACGATGCCGTAGACGCTGTTGGTGATCGCGAAGGCGCCGACGAGGCAGAACATCAGGATGAGCGGCATCAGCAGCTGCACCGGCACCCGGAGCGCCTGCTTGGCGAGCTTGATCGCGACAAAGCCGAGCGGGACCATCAGGAAGTTCGCGAGGAAGAACACGATGAACACCGCCTGGATCAGCTCGGGGCTGTGGATGAAGATCGTGGGCCCCGGGTTCATCCCCTTCACGTAGAGCACGCCGATGACGATCGCAGTGATCGAATCGCCGGGGATCCCGAAGACGAGCGCCGGGATCCACGCGCCCGAGACCGCGCCGTTGTTGGCCGCGCCGGCCTCGGCGATGCCCTCGACATGGCCGGTGCCGAACTTCTCGGGCGTGCGCGAGAACTTCTTGGAAATCGCATAGGCGATCCAGGCCGCGATGTCCGCACCCGCCCCCGGCAAGGCGCCGATCACCGTGCCGAGCACGCTGCCGCGCAGCGCCTGCCGCCAGTAGAGCCGCAGGAACCCCGCCTGCTCGGCGAAGATGCCGGTGATCGCGCCCTTCGGCGGCTGCGGCATCGGGCTTGTCGCGACCGCGGCGCGCAGCACCTCGGAGATCGCGAAGAGGCCGATCATCGCCGGGATGAACGGCACGCCCGCCATCAGATCGACGTTGCCGAAGGTGAACCGCGGCTGGCCCGCGGGATTGTCGAGGCCGATCGAGGCGATGAAGAGGCCGATGGCCAGCGACACGAAGCCCCTGAGCGGCGAGGCGGGCGAAATGAACACAGCACAGGACAGGCCGAGGCAGACCAGCCAGAAATACTCATAGGACGAGAACGACAGCGCCACCTCGGCCAGCATCGGGGCGGCGACGACCAGCACGATGGTCCCGAACGTGCCGCCGATCGCCGAGAACACCAGGCTCGTGCCGAGCGCGCGTTCCGCGTGGCCCTGCCGGGTCAGCGCATAGGCCTCGTCGGTATAGGCCGCCGAGGCCGGCGTGCCGGGGATGCGCAGCAGGGCGCCGGGGATGTCGCCCGAGAAGATCGCCATCGCAGTCGCGGTGACGATGGCGGCGATGGCGGGGACCGGGTCCATGAAGAACGTCACCGGCACCAGCAGCGCCGTCGCCATCGTCGCGGTCAGCCCCGGGATCGCCCCCACGAACAGCCCGAAGGAAGCCGAGCCCGCGATGACCAGCAGCACGTAGGGGTCGAAGACGAGGCCGAGCGCGACGGTGAAATTGCCCATGCCTCACCAGACCCCGGCGAGCCAGGCCGCGCGCGGCAACGGCACCCGCAACAGCCCGCCGAAGACCTGGGCGAAGGCAAAGACCGCCGGCACCGAAACCGCCAGCGCCACCCACCACCGCACTCGGAAGACGAGCAGCAACCCCAGCAGCAACCCGCCGCCGGCGAGCAGGAACCCCAGCGCCGGCGACAGCACGACATAGGCCACGACCAGCGCCAGCACGAGCCCGAGACGCAGCCACGAGGCCCGCGACCGCCCCCAGCCCTCGAGAACAACCGGCGCGCGCAACACGCCGGCAGGCCCGCGCAGGAGCGCACGCGCAAGCAGGATTGCCCCGAGCACGACAAAGCCGAGACCCACGAGAAACGGGAAGGTCGAGGCGCCGTAGACCTGGTTGGCGAGGTTCGGATATCCCTGCGCCGCGACCGCGAGGATCACACCGCCCACAAGGAGCAGAAGGCCGAGGACCGGATCGCTGATCCGCATCCCCCGCCCCTGCTCCGCGCGGCGTCCCTTACTGCTGCGCGAGGCCCGCCTCGGTCATCACATTGCCGAAGTCGGTGTCGCTCGATCCCATGAAGGTCGTGGCCTCCTCGCCGGTCAACCACATCGGACCGAAGCCGCGCTCCTTCATGAACCCCTGGTAGTCGGGGCTGTCGTAGGCGGTCTCGATCGCTTCGGTCAGCGTGGCCGTCACGTCCTCGGGCAGGCCCTTCGGCGCGACCAGCGCCCGCCAGGCCGCCACCGTCCAGTCCGAGCCGGTCGCCTCCTTGAGCGTCGGCACGTCGGGGAAGAGCGGGTTGCGCTCGGGCCCCATCGTGGCGAGCGCGCGCACCTTGCCCGCCTCGATCAGCGCGCGACCCTCGGGCAGCGAGGCGGTGACCATGTCCACCCCGCCGGCCACCATGTCGGTGAGGCCGGGCGCGGCCCCCTGGCTCGGCACGAACGTGACCTTGTTCGGCGCCACCCCCTCGGACATCAGCCAGCCGGCGAGGCCCACGTTCCAGATGCCGCCCTGACCGGTGCCCGACGCCTTGAACGTGCCGTCGGGCTCGGCCTTGATGGCGGCGAGCAGGTCCTCGACGCTCTCGTAGGGCGAGTCCGCCGAGACCATCACCCCGCCGGGATCGGCATTGACCACCGCGAGCACGGTATAATCCTCGTAGGTGAGCGGCGTCAGCCCCTGGTGGTGCATCATCGTGATCTCGACCGTCATTACGCCGAGCGTATAGCCGTCGGGCGCGGCCGAGGCGATGGCGGTATGCCCGACCACCCCCGAGCCGCCGGTGCGGTTGACAACATTGACCGGCTGATCGAGCTCGCTCTCGAGCAGCGAGGCGAAGATGCGGCCGACCGCGTCGGTGCCGCCGCCGGCGTTCCAGGGCACGATCAGCTGGATCGGCCGGT
>JBBQRM010000375.1:0-3636 GCA_038214855.1 Rhodobacterales bacterium
TCCACACCGTCTACGTCCACGCCCTCGTCCGCGACGCCGAGGGCAAGAAGATGTCGAAGAGCCTCGGCAACGTCCTCGATCCGATCGAGCTGATCGACGACTACGGCGCGGACGCCGTGCGCTTCACCCTGGCGGCGATGGCGGGGCTCGGGCGCGACCTGAGGCTCTCGACCGACCGGATCGCCGGCTACCGCAACTTCGGCACCAAGCTCTGGAACGCCGCGCGCTTCGCCGAGATGAACGGCTGCAAGCCGGTGCCGGGCTTCGACCCGCGGGCCGTTACGCTGACCGCCAACCGTTGGATCGTCGGCGAGACCGGCCGCCTGCGCGAGACGCTCGATGCCGCACTCGCAGCCTTCCGCTTCAACGACGCGGCGAGCGCCCTCTATGCCCATGTCTGGGGCCGCGTCTGCGACTGGTACGTCGAGCTCGCCAAGCCGCTGCTCCAGGACGAGGGCACGGCGGCCGAGACCCGCGCGACCATGGCCTGGGTGCTCGACCAGTGCCTGATCCTGATGCACCCGGTGATGCCCTTCGTCACCGAGGCGCTCTGGGGCCAGATCACTCAGCGGCCGAAGCTCCTCGCCCATGCCGACTGGCCCGAGTACGGCACCGAGCTGGTCGAGCCGCAGGCCGATGTCGAGATGGGCTGGGTGATCGCACTGATCGAGACCATCCGCTCGGCGCGCGCCGAGACGCATGTCCCCGCCGGCGCCAAGGTCACGCTGGTCACCCTCGATCTCTCCGCCGCGCAGGCCGAAGCCCTCGACACCAACCGCGGGCTGGTCGCCCGGCTCGCGCGCATCGAGCGTTTCGAGGCCGCCGACGCCGCGCCCAGGGGCGCGGTCGCCTTCGCCGTCGAGGGCGCGAGCTTCTGCCTGCCGCTCGCCGATGTCATCGACATCGCCGCCGAGCGCGCGCGGCTCGCCAAGGCGCTCGACAAGCTCGCGAAGGAGACCGGCGGCCTGCGCGCCAAGCTCGGCAACGAGGCCTTCGTCGCCAAGGCTCCCGAGGAGGTCGTGGACGCGAGCCGCGCCCGGCTCCAGGCGGCGGAGGAGGAGGAGGCGATCCTCGCCGCCGCCCAACGCCGCCTCGCCGGGCTGGAGTGACACGAGCTCCGCTCGAAGGTCGCGGAACCGCCCCCCCGCTTGTCTGGTGAGGGTAGCTGATTTGGGGCAAGGAGCCGCCGCCGTCGATCCAGGTCGAGTGGCCGCCGGAAGCCGGCACAGAGCACGAGGGTGATTGTGGGAAACAGGCCAAGGCTCATGCCTGGCGCCAGCACCGGACTGCGCTGCCCGGACTGCGCTGCCCGGACTGCGGCTGGACGGGGCCCGCGGGTCGATGATCAGCCTGCCGTATCTTGATCATGGGCGGGTATTCCTTCTAGCGTGTCCGAACGTCGCTGTGCTGCTGCCGGGCGCATTGACCGCGACGGTGTGATCCTCGGCACCAGGCGTGCGAGCCCGGCGATGACGCGCACGGTGCAGCTCGCGTCGGAAGGGGCGGGGTACGTCCCGGGAGCGGCGTCGGGGAAAAAGGGGGGGGGGGGGCGATGAGTCGGGACGACACCGAAACCGTGGCACGATTCGCGGCGCTCGACGCGGTCATATTCGACCTCGACGGAGTGGTGACGCGAACCGCGGCGCTGCACGAAGCCGCGTGGAAGCGGCTCTTCGACGGCTATCTCGCGGTGCGGGCCAAGGCCCGGGGGGAGGCGTTCACGCCGTTCGCCCAGACCGATTATCGCCGCTTTATCGACGGCAAGCCACGCTATGACGGCGTGCGAAGCTTTCTCGACTCGCGCGGCATCGCGCTGCCCTACGGAGATCCCGCCGATCCGCCGGAGCGCGAGACGGTGTGCGGCCTCGGCAACCGCAAGGACGCGATCTTCCACGAGGCGCTGGCCGGCGGCGGCGTCGAGGTCTTCGGGGACACCGTCGGCCTCGTCCGCCGCCTCAACGGCGCGGGCGTGAGGACGGCGCTGGTCTCCTCGAGCCGGAACGCGGTGGCGGTCCTCGAGGCCGCCGCGTTGACGGGCCTCTTCGAGGTGGTGGTAGACGGGGTCGAGGCAGCGCGACTGGGGCTGGCGGGCAAGCCGCGGCCGGACACCTTTCTGGAAGCGGCGCGGCGGTTGGGGGTCGAGCCAGCGCGGGCAGCCGTGGTGGAGGACGCAATCGCCGGCATCGCGGCCGGCAAGGCCGGAGGCTTCGGCATGGTGATCGGCGTGGCGCGCTCGGGAGACGGGGCGGCCCTGCGCGCCGAGGGCGCCGAGCTGGTGGTGCGCGACATGGCCGAGCTTGCGCCGCCGACCGGCTCCGGGCTCCCGGATGCGCGGCGGCGGATTCGTGAGATCGCCGCGCGGCTCGCCGGCAAGCGGGCGGCGGTGTTTCTCGACTACGACGGCACGCTGACGCCGATCGTGGCGCGGCCCGAGCTTGCGGTGCTCTCCGACGAGGCGCGGGACGTCCTCCGCCGGCTCGCCGAGGTGAGCACGCTCGCCATCGTCAGCGGCCGCGACCGTGCCGACGTGGCGCGGCTGGTCGGGCTCGGCGACCTGATCTACGCCGGCAGCCACGGCTTCGACATCGCCGGCCCGCACGGGCTCGCAAAGGAGAACGCGCGCGCCCTCGAGGCCAGGCCCGCGCTCGACAAGGCCGGAGAGCGCCTCGATGCGATGCTCGGCAGTATCGAAGGTTCGCTGGTCGAGCGCAAGAAGTTCGCCCTCGCCGTGCATTACCGCCAGGTCGCCGAGGGCGAGGTCGCCGAGCTGCGACATGCCGTCGAGGCGCTCGCCGCCGAGTATCCCGAGCTCAGGCAGACCGGTGGCAAGATGATCCTCGAGCTCCGGCCGCGCGTCGAGTGGGACAAGGGCCGCGCCGTCCTGTGGCTGCTCGAGGCGCTCGGTCTCGACGGCGACGACGTGCTGGCCCTCTATCTCGGCGACGACGACACCGACGAGGACGCATTCGCGGCACTTGCCGGACGCGGCATCGGGATCCTCGTCACCGATGCCGAGCGCCCCACCGCGGCCGACTACGTTCTGAGCGACACCGATGAGGCCGTTCTGTTCCTCGACGAACTCGCCGCGGTGCTGGGCGGGCACGACCGATGACCGAGTGGACGCTCAGCTATGACGGCTTCGATCCCGCGCAGGAGGGGCTGCGCGAGGCGCTCTGCACGCTCGGCAACGGCGTCTTCGCCACCCGCGGCGCCGCGGAGGAAACCGAGGCTGGCGACATCCACTATCCCGGCACCTATCTCGCCGGCGGCTTCGACCGGCTCACGACCGGGATCGCCGGGCGCGAGATCGAGAACGAGGATCTGGTCAACCTGCCGAACTGGCTGCCGCTCAGCTTCCGGCCCGAAGGCGGCGAGTGGCTGAACCTCATGGCGGCGGAGATCCTCGCCTACCGCCAGGCGCTCGACCTGAAGCGCGGGGTGCTCGAGCGGGCGATGCGGGTGCGCGACCGCCAGGGCCGCGAGACGGCGCTGGCCAGCCGGCGCATCGTCCATATGGGCGCGCCGCATCTCGCCGCGATCGAATGGCGGCTGACGCCCGAGAACTGGTCGGGACGGATCGAATTGCGTTCGGCGCTCGACGGCCGGGTGATCAACGCGGGCGTCGAGCGCTACCGC
>JBBQRM010000376.1:0-3632 GCA_038214855.1 Rhodobacterales bacterium
GGCTTCGAGACCTTCAACGGCCGCATCCTGCACGCCCACGACTTCCGCGATGCGGTGGAGTTCAAGGACAGGGACCTGCTGGTGATCGGCACCAGCTACTCGGCCGAGGACATCGGCTCGCAATGCTGGAAGTACGGCGCCCGCTCGATCACCGTCAGCCACCGCACCGCGCCGATGGGCTTCGACTGGCCCGACACCTGGGAGGAGCGGCCGCTTCTGGAACGGGTGGACCGCAGCACCGCGTATTTCAAGGACGGCAGCAGCCGGCGGATCGACGCGATCATCCTGTGCACCGGCTATCTCCACCACTTCCCGTTCATGGAACAGGGATTGCGGCTGCGCAGCGCCAATCGCCTCGCGACCGCCGACCTCTACAAGGGCGTGGTCTGGGCCCACAACCCGAAGCTGTTCTATCTCGGGATGCAGGACCAGTGGTACACGTTCAACATGTTCGACGCCCAGGCGTGGTTCGCCCGCGACGTCATCCTGGGGCGCATCGCGGTGCCGCCCGAGGCCGGGATGCTGCGCGACGTCGAGGCCCGGGTCGCGGCCGAAAACGCGCTCGAGGACGCCTACGGCATGATCGCCTATCAGGGCGACTACGTGCGCGAGCTGGTGGCAGAGACCGACTATCCGAGCTTCGATATTGACGCCTCGAACGCAGCCTTCTACCAGTGGAAGAAGCACAAGCAGCAGGACATCATGGGCTTTCGCAACAACAGCTACGTCTCGCCGATGACCGGGACGATGGCGCCGCCGCACCACACGCCCTGGGTCGAGGCGCTGGACGATTCGCTGGAGAGCTACCTCGGCGGCAACCGCGCGTCGCAGGCCGCCTCCGGCTGAGCGCCCCGGCGCGGGGCTGCCGCCCCTCGCCCCGCCGCGGCCGCAAAAGCCCCTGAGCGGGGACCAAAATCCTTTCCATGTGGTTAACGACCCATGAAAAGACGTTTAGTATCAGTATCTTGCGAATTTGCTCAAGCTTGAGCACCCGGCCCGCTCACGGGTGCCGGCCCGGCATAGTTCCCCTTCACCCGCTCCTTTGTCGGATCGAAATGCGGGAAGGGCGTCACCACCGCCTTGAGCCGCTTCTGCTGCCCGTCGAGCTGGCCCACCTCCACCGCGGTTCCCGGCTCGGCATGGGTGACGCTGAGCCGGGCGAGCGCGATGACCCGCCCGAGGATCGGCGAGCGCACAGCCGAGGTGACGGTGCCGATCTGCGCCCGGCCCAGCCGCACGCAATCGCCGGGGGAGGGGACCTTGCCGCCTTCGAGCTCCAGCCCCACGAGCCTGCGCTGCGGATGCGCCTTCCGCTCCTCGAGTGCTGCGCGGCCGATGAAGTCGTCCGGCTTGGACTTCAATGGCACGGTGAAGCCGATGCCGGCCTCGAACGGGTCGGTCTGGTCGTCGAACTCCGATCCCGCGAAGATCAGCCCCGCCTCGATGCGCAGCATGTCGAGCGCCTTCAGCCCCAGGGGCGCCAGCCCTTTCGGCGCGCCCTCGGCCCAGATCGCATCGAAGAACGCCGCCGCGTCCTTGGGGTGGCAGAAGACCTCGTAGCCGAGCTCGCCGGAATACCCCGTCCGGCTGACGATGCAGGCCGGCCCCTGGATGTCGCCGAGCCGCGCGATGGCAAAGCGGAACCAGCCGAGCTCCCCGACCGTCGGCTGCTTCGGCGCGGTCCAGATGAGCGGCGCGAGGATGTCGCGCGAGGCCGGCCCCTGGACGGCGATGTTGTGGAGCTGGTCGGTCGAGTCCCGCACCCAGGCGTTGAGCCCGCGCTCGCCCGCCTGCTGACGCAGCCACAGGCCGCTCAGATCGTTGCCGCCGATCCAGCGGAAGTTGGTCTCCCCCAGCCGGAACACCGTGCCGTCGTCGATCATCCCGCCGTGCTCGTAGCACATCGCGGTGTAGACGACCTGGCCGGGGCTCAGCTTTGCCATGTCGCGGGTCACGCAGAGCTGCATCAGCGCCTCGGCGTCGGGGCCGGTCACCTCGTATTTCCTGAGCGGCGAGAGGTCCATGACCGCGGCCTTCTCGCGGCAGGCCCAGTACTCCGCGACTGCACCCAGCCCCGTCATCTCGCCCGCCAGCCAGTAGCCGTTGTACTCGACGAAATCCCGCGTGTGCCGCGCGAAGCTCGCGTGGAACCCGCTCTCCTTGGTCTCTTCCAACTCCGCCTCCGCCGTCTTGCGCCAGCCGATCGAACGGCTGAAGGTCTCGGTCTCCGGATAGACCCGCACCTGGATGTCCGTGGGGTTCCAGCCGTTCGCAGGGTCCACGTCGCAGGGGCAGGCGGTCGAGACGCAGACCAGATCGCTCAGCGCCCTGAGCATCACGTAGTCGCCGGGCCGCGACCACGGGTCGTCCATGCCGATGGCGTTGGTCGCGTCGATCATCGTGTTGAAGAAGAAGTTGATCGCCGGCCATCCCGCCCGCGGCCGCACGTCGTATCGCGCGAGGTCGCGGTTGATGTTGTCGGTGCAGTTGACGTGGCCCGGATAGCCGAGGTCCTCGTAGTAGCGCGCGTAGCAGGCGAGCCCGAACGTGTCGTGCCGCCCGCAGGTGTCGCGCACGATCTCGACCAGCGGCTCCTGGTCCACCGTCCAGAACTTCGAGAAGAGCCCCGGCGTCGGGTAGAGCGCGCCCATCAGCGAGCGCGTCGTGGTGGGATCGAGCTCGCGCTCGATCCCGCGGTCGAGCGCCCGCAGGCCGAAGGCCTGGAAGTCCGAGCACTCGCGGCCCTGCACGTCGAGGATCTGGATGTACTGGCCGGCCCTCACCTCGTAGGCGGTGGCGTGGCCCGGCTGGATGTTGATGTCCTGGAGCGGGTCGGCCAGCGGGTCGGGCGGCGCGAGCCCGCCCTTGGCCGCTCCCGGATCGGCACGGCGGAGGTAGAGCGTGAGCTCGGTCGGCGCGTCCTGCGCCTCGGGGCGCATCGGCCCGCCGGGGGCCGCGACGATCAGGAGCCCGTCGCAGGAGGCGTGGAACGTCGCCATGTCGCCCGCTTGCGAGCCCTGCGCAAAGGCGCGCACCGCGTCGCCCGCGCCGAGATCGAAGCCCGCGGCCTCGAGCGCCTTCAGCACCCGCCGCCCGGAAGCGTCGCCCGAGGCGAGCACCGCGATCACGCCCTCGGGCCGGCCGCGGCTGTCGCCGCCGATCATCGCGGCGTCGGAGCGGCCGTCGGGCGCGAAGAACACCAGCTCCGCCGGCTGGAGCCCCTCGCGGTCGAGCACGGTGATCTCGTCGCCGCGCTCGATGCGGATCGCGCGCGACCCGCCTGCCGGCACCGGATAGCGCTCGACCCCCGGCGGCAGGATCGGCAGGCCCGGGGCGAGGATGCCGTGACGCTCAAAGGGCGTCTCGAAGAGCGGTCGGGTGTTCATCGGTTCAATCCCAAAGCTTTCCTGCGGGCGGCGGCCCAGCGCGTCACCAGATGATCGACGGTGAGCCCCATGAAGGCGACGCAGAGGCCGAGCACCAGCCCCTTGCCGACATCGACGGAGGAGAGGGCGCGCTGCATCTCCTGGCCCAGATCCTGGGTGCCGATGAAGGCCGCGATGATCACCATGAAGAGCGAGAACATCACCGTCTGATTGACGCCGACCATGATCGTCGGCAGCGCCATCGGC
>JBBQRM010000377.1:0-3630 GCA_038214855.1 Rhodobacterales bacterium
CAGAGCTACCGCTGGGACGAGATGCGCTGGGCCTGGCCCGGCGGGTCGCGGCGGCGCGAGGCGCCCGGCCGGCGGGTGGTCGCGATCGACTACGGCGCCAAGCGCAACATCCTGCGCTGCCTCGCCTCCGCGGGCTGCGACGTCACCGTCCTGCCCGCGACCGCGACCGCCGAGGAAGTCTTCGCCCACGACCCCGAAGGCGTGTTCCTGACCAACGGCCCCGGAGATCCGGCAGCGACCGGCATCTATGCGGTGCCGATGCTGCGCGAGGTGCTCGAGCGCGACGTGCCGGTGTTCGGCATCTGCCTCGGCCACCAGCTGCTGGCGCTCGCACTCGGCGCGCGCACGATCAAGATGAACCACGGCCACCACGGCGCGAACCATCCGGTGAAGGACCTCGCCACCGGCCGCGTCGAGATCACCTCGATGAACCACGGCTTCACCGTCGACAGCCAGACCCTGCCCACAGGCGTGGTCGAGACCCATGTCTCGCTCTTCGACGGCTCGAACTGCGGCATCGCCATGGCCGACCGCCCGGTCTTCTCGGTCCAGTACCACCCCGAGGCGAGCCCCGGCCCCAACGACAGCTACTACCTGTTCGAGCGGTTCGTGGGCTCGATGCGCTAAACCGCCTGCGCCGCAAGTCTGAACGAGACGTAAATCCGGCGAAATTTCTCCAGTCCTTTCAAGGGACGAATGTAGCTTTCACAGTGAAAGACCGTGAAAGCCCTCCCTACAGCACGACCTCGATCAGGAACGGGCCCGGCTCGCGCGCCGCGTCCTCGATCGCTTCCGCCAGCGCCCGCGCGCAATCCACCCGCCGCCCGTCCACCCCCATCCCCCGCGCGATGGCGACGAAATCCAGCGCCGGCCGGTCGAGGTCGAGCATGTCGAGCGCGCTGCGGCCCGGATTGGCCCCCACCCGCGTCAGCTCGTGCTTCAGGATCGCATAGCTGCGGTTCGCCAGCACCACGTTGGTCACGTTCAGCCGCTCGCGGGCCTGGGTCCACAAAGCCTGGATCGTGTACATCGCCGAGCCGTCGGCCTGAAGCGCGATCACCGGCCGGTCCGGGCAGGCGAGCGCCGCCCCCGCCGCGAGCGGCGGCCCGATCCCGATGGCGCCCCCGGTGATCGCGAGCCATGTATGCGCCGGGCTCGCTTCCGTCGCGCCGTAGATCTCGCGCCCCTCGGTGATGCTCTCGTCCACGACGATCGCCCCCTCGGGCAGCGCCGCCGCGACCGCCGCGGCGAGGCTCCCGGGCGTCACCGGCCCCGCCTTCGGCACCCCCGGCCGCGCCGCGTCCCGCACCGGTGCCGCCGTGACGCCCAGCCGCTCCGCCAGCGCCGCGACCGCCGCCGGCCCATCGCCGTCCGCCCCCGCCAGCGCCGTCACCTCGCAGCCCGCGGGCAAAAGCAGGCTCGGCCGCCCCGGATAGGCGAAGAACGCGACGGGGGGTGCGGCCCCGATCGTCACCGCCCGCGCATAGCCGCTCAACCGCTCCAGCGCGACGTCCACCTCGTAGGCCAGCCGCTCGATCTTCGCGCGCCCCGCCCCCCGCTCGATCCGCCGGTTCGACGTCGGCGCGATCAGCCCCGCCCCGGTCTTCGCCGCGATGGCCGCAAGCAGCGCCAGCGCCCGCGGGTCCCCGAGCGCGCCGCCCCCGACATAGAGCAGCGTCTCCGGCCCCGCCCGGAGCGCACGGGCCGCGGCCTCCAGGCTTCCCTCGTCGAGCGGCGCGAACTCCGCCTCCGGCGGCGGCGGCGCCACCACCCCGCCCTCGTTCCAGCCGATGTCCGCCGGTGCGATCAGCGTCGCGATCCGCCCCGGCCGCGCCCGCGCCTGCGCCAGCGCCGCCATCGCCTCGGCCCCGAAGCTCGCCGCATCTGTCGCGGTCCCGACCCAGTCGCTGAACGGCGCCGCGGCCCCGACGACGTCGGCGCTGAGCGGCGCGTTCATGCCCCGGTGCGAGGTCGCATGATCGCCGACGAGATTGACCATCGGCACTCCCGCCTTGCGGGCGTTGTGCATGTTCGCCGCGGCGTTTGCGAGCCCCGGCGCGAGATGCAGCAGCGTCACCGCGGGCTTGCCCGCCATCCGGGCATAGCCGTCCGCGGCCCCCGTCACCACGCCCTCGAACAGCCCGAGCACGCATCGCATCAGCCCCGTGCGGTCGAGCGCGTCGACGAACTGCATCTCCGAGGTGCCGGGATTGGCGAAACACACCTCGACACCCGCGCCGTGCAGGCTGCGCACGACGCTCTCCGCTCCGTTCATGTCCTGGCGTCTCCCCTGTCGCGGCCGCGGCAAGGTGGCACGCAGCCCGCGCCCTGCGCAAGACTCGCCGCCGACGGTAGCTCTTCGTCAACCATACCGTCATTCTCCGGTCCTCGCGCCACGCCGCAAGCCCTGCCGGCAAGCAAGCGTTAGCGCTTCCCCGCGACAAGCTCTGTCACAGGCGTATCCGCGGAATCGAGCCGAAGGCAAAGCCGGCGCTTGCCGGTTCGGCGGCGAAGGCGCCTGCTGGCGTGGAGCTGCTGGGCTCGGAGGGAAATCATGGCGCAAGCGGCTATCGGGTGGAGCCGGCCCATCGGCGATCAGCGGATCGACGGCCTGCTCTTCCAGACCTTCTGGGCGGGTCCGGTGACCTACGGCTTTCCCGATGCGCGCGGCGCCTACGACACCGGCTACGGCATCTACGACGAGGCGCTCGCGAGCTTCTCGCCGCTGAACCAGGACCAGCGTCTGGCGCTGCATTCGATCCTCGACACACAGAGGCACGACGCGCGGCAAGCGCCGGGCGCGGCGGGATTTTCCGTCGAGGGATTTACCCGGCTCGAGATCACCTTCCAGGCTTCGCTCACCGGCTCGGGCGATGGCGTCCTGCGCGGGGCCAACAGCGCTGCGGTTCCGACCGCCTATGCCTACTACCCCCAGCAGAGCTTCTACGCCGGCGACATGTGGTTCGGCGGCATGGGTGCCGATGCGCGGGCGGGCAACATCGACTATACCGCGGTGCTGCACGAGGCGGGGCACGCGCTCGGCCTCAAGCATCCGCACGAGACCGGCGGCTTCGGGGCCGTTCCCCGCGCCTGGGACAGCCCGGAGTTCACGGTGATGACCTACCGGCCCTTCGCCGGCGGGGCCACGGAGGGCAGCCGCTATCCCGAGGGCGACGCGCCGCAGAGCTTCATGATGCTCGACATCGCCGCCCTCCAGTCGCTCTACGGCGCCGACTTCGCCACCAACGCCGGCAACACCACCTACGCGTGGGACGGACGCACCGGACGCAGCCTCATTGATGGCGCGCTCGCCATCGACCCGACCGGGCGCACCATCTTCCAGACGATCTGGGACGGCGGCGGGCGCGACACCTACCGCCTCTCGAACTTCGACTGCGATCTCGACATCGACCTGCAACCGGGTGCGGCGTCGGTGCTTGCTTTCTCGAACCTCGCCTGGCTGGGCGGCGGTCCGAACGGCGGCTACGCCCGCGGCAGCGTCTTCAACGCCCTCCAGTACCGCGGCGATCCCCGCTCGCTGATCGAGAACGCCGTCGGCGGCAGCGGCGACGACACGATCCGCGGCAATGCCGCGGCCAACCGCCTGGTCGGCGGCGACGGTGCCGATCT
>JBBQRM010000378.1:0-3628 GCA_038214855.1 Rhodobacterales bacterium
TGGTTCGATATCAGTTCCATTTCGGCAAATGCCGCTGAAATCGAAGTGACCAGCTGTGCTCGTAAAATATCTTCACACTGTCAGTGGATTAGATGAAATTCACTAGATCGGCGCAGGCAACAGGTCCGGAGAATATCGGCCCGGAGAGACCGCTTTCGGGCCTCCTGGCGCTGGGGCCAGTGCTCAGCCCCTCCCGCATAACCCCCGAAAACAACGGAAAAATCCGGCCGCGGCCAGATCGGGAGAACGCTTTTGCGAGGGTAAGTGGCGGAGAGGAAGGGATTCGAACCCTCGAGACGGTTTCCCGCCTACGCCCTTAGCAGGGGCGCGCCTTCGGCCGCTCGGCCACCTCTCCACCTCGGGTGATAGCGGCTTTGGCTGGTAAGAACAAGCGCGGGTGTCCGGATTGCGGGGCAGTCACTCGACGGCAGAGCATCGGCCCCGGTGCGCTACGCGAGATAAAAACTCTTCTTCCCCACGGGGCGCCGACGGAGCCGCAGCTTCAGTTGAGGGTCATCCGGTCGATTGGAGCGGGCGATGAGATTCGAACTCACGACCCTAACCTTGGCAAGGTTATGCTCTACCCCTGAGCTACGCCCGCATCCACGGGGGCCTGTATAGACAGACCGTTCGGCCCGTGACAAGGGCAAAACGACAAGGGGAAACAGGTGAACCGGCCGACATGGCCGAAACTCAACTTAACCAACTATCTATTTGATAACAAATAGTATTCCATCACCGTAGCCGGGTAGGCTTCCGGAGGTCGGGGCGCAACGGCTGACCATCGCCTCGGGGAGAGATCGGGTCTGCGGCGAAAAAGCCGGGAGCGGCCGCGTTTTCAAGGCTTACTTTTGCGAACGCTATGCTACCTTAGGTTGCAAGACCTTAACGCCCGCCGTTGGCTTCTGGCGCAAGGATGACTTTCGGCACATGCTCAGACAGCTCGACCCCCGCACCCTCCTGGCCCTCCTGCGCCTGATCGAAGCGCCGTTGGCGACCGCGGCGGTCGGCCTGTTCGATCTGCGCCCCGGCGGCGTCCGGTTCCGGGCGGGCAGCGGCCGCATGGTCCGGCATCGGGCGCCCGGCGGCGGAGGCTGGCAGCCACTCGACCCGCGCATCGAGCGGCTGCTTCGTGCGCGCACACCGGCCCGGGTGTCGCCCGGAGCCCTGGGTCTCGGCGGCAGCGCCTGTCTCGTGCAGGGGCTCGCCGACTACGGCGGCGTCCCGGTCGCCTGTCTGGCCCTTGTCGAGGCCGCGCCGCGCCGGGCGGGGCGCGTCAAGTCGGCCGCCCTCGCCGATGGCGCCTTGGTGCTCGAGGCGCTGCTGGATCCGCAGACCGAGGCGCGGCCGCAGCCGATCGACCGGCAATCGGCGGACGCACCGCCGGCAGCGGACCCGCGCAGGGGCCTCAGCTGGACGGTCCTGCCGCAGGCGGCAGCATACCGGCGCATCGCCGCGGCGCTGGACGAGGGGGGGCGCGAGCCGGCGCTGCTGCTGCTCGACATCGACGGTTTCCGCGCGGTCAACGAAGCGCTCGGCGCCGCGGCGGGCGACGCGCTGCTCGCGGTGGTCGCGGCACGGCTCGATGCGGCGCTCGGGACGCGGGACCGGCTGGTGCGGCTGGACGGCGACCAGTTCGCGATCCTGACGCCGCGGCCGAACCTCGACCTCGCCGCCTTCGCCCGGATGCTGCTCGACCGGATCGGCCAGCCGCTGGCGCTCGGCGGCCAGACCGTCTCCATCCAGGCCTGCATCGGCGCGGTCCCAACGACCGTGTCCGGCACGCCGGTTCCGGTCCTGCTCGCACGCGCCGACACGGCACTGCGCCGGGCGAAGGCCGAGGGCCGAAACCGGGTGGAGCTCTACGAGCCGCGGCTCGACGTGGCGGCGTTCGAGCGCAGCCAGCTCGAGATCGAGCTCGCCAGCGCCCCGGGCAAGAGCGAGCTGGCGCTGGTCTACCAGCCCTATGTCGAACTCGCGTCCGGCCGGATCAGCGGCGTCGAGGCGCTGATGCGCTGGCACCATCCACGGCGCGGCACGATCCAGCCGGGCACCTTCATCCCGCTCGCCGAGGCGACGGGGCTGATCCTGCCGATCGGCTCCTGGGCGCTCGCGGCAGCCTGCGGGGAGGCGGCGCGCTGGCCGGGAGAGGGCATGCTGTCGGTCAACATCTCTGCGCTGCAGTTCCACCAGCCGGATTTCGCCGCGGAGGTGGACGCGGCGCTCGCGGCCTCCGGCTTCCCGCCCGAGCGGCTGGAGCTCGAGATCACCGAGACCGTCCTGATGCGCGACAGCCCCGAGACCATCGGCCAGCTCGAGACGTTGATCGGCCGCGGCATCCGCGTGGCGCTCGACGACTTCGGCACCGGCTACAGCGCGCTCGCCTATCTCGCGCGCCTGCCGCACCACCGCATCAAGCTCGACCGGTCCTTCGTGCGCGACCTCGCCAACCCGGCCACCGCCGAGTTGATCCGCGCGATCATCGCGATGGCCCGCGCACAGGATGTGGCGGTGACCGCCGAGGGCGTCGAGCGGCCCGAGCAGATCGAGGCGGTGCGCGCGATGGGCTTTACCCACGCGCAGGGCTTCGCCACCGGCGAACCGGTCCGTGACCCCAGCCCGCTCTTCAACCCGCAGCGGCGGGCCGCAGCGGTATAGCGCGTCGGCCCGCCAGGAACGCCCGCCCCGTCCTGCACACGCGTGATATTCTGCATACGCGTGATATTCGTGACCCGGCGAGAAAATTAGTTAAATACTATCAGATAGTTGAATGGCGTATCACGTTGATACACCCCGCGCGCCGCGTTCGGTTGTCGCCGGATGCCCGGAATTGGACACGCCGTGACCGCGGCCGGCGCGAGGCCCTTGCCAAGCGGCCGGGCTTGCGCCCACTGTCGGCGCGAAACTGCTCCGGAACCCCGCCCATGTCCGACCTCGACCGGCCGCCGCGCCAGCTCGCCCTCGCGCCCGCGACGCGGGCAGCACAGGCGCTGCGCCACATCGACCCGCGCACCGGAGCGATCACGCCGGCGATCGAGCTGTCTTCGACCTTCGCGCGCGACGCGGAATATGCGCCGCGCCAGTCCTATATCTATGCGCGCGACGGCGGGCCTACGGTCGAGACGGCCGAGGCCGTGCTGGCCAATCTCGACGGCGCGACGCGGAGCCTGGTCTTCGCCAGCGGCATGGCGGGGCTCGTCGCGCTGATGGAGACGCTGGAGCGCGGCGATCACGTCGCGGCGCCGCAGATCATGTACCACGGCGGCATCAACTGGCTGCATCGGCTCGCCGAGAAGCGGGGCATCGGCGTGAGCTTCTTCGATGCGACCGAGGCCGGCGCGCTGGAGGCGGCCCTCGAGCCTTCGCGCACGCGCATCCTGTGGATCGAGAGCCCGACCAACCCGAGCTGGGACGTGATCGACGTCGCCGCCGCCGCACGCGCCGCGCACGAGGCCGGCGCGATCCTCGCCGCCGACTGCACCGCGGCGCCGCCCTGCACGATGCGCGCGCTGGAGCTCGGCGCCGATTTCGCGTTTCAGTCAGGGACCAAGTACCTCGGGGGCCATTCCGACCTTACCGCCGGCGTGCTGAGCGCGGCCCGGCTTGACGCGACGTGGGACGAGATCCG
>JBBQRM010000379.1:0-3605 GCA_038214855.1 Rhodobacterales bacterium
CGTGGGGCCCGGATAATCCCGCGACCTCACGTCGTTCATGTACCGGGTGATCACGTCCTCCATGATCGGGATCAGGTCGGTGTAGATGCGCGAGTGCCGCGGCACATGCTCCTCCCACAGATGGAAGAGGTCGGACGAGATGATGTGCACGCCATGCGCCCTATTGCCGGCGCCGAGGCTGATGACCGGCACGTCCAGCGTCTCGGTCAGGTATTCGCAGACCTCCGACGTGGTGACCTCGCACAGGATCGAGAAGCAGCCGGCGTCGACGAAGGCTAGCGCGTCGTCGATCATCTCCTTCGCCCGGTCCGCGGTCTTGCCCTGGGCGCGGAAGCCGCCGAGCTGCGGCATGCGCATCGGCGTGATGCCGATATGCCCCTGGACGGGGATGCCGGCCTGCACGATCGCCTCGATGTTGCGCGCGTGGTGACGGTTGCCTTCGCACTTCATCACCTCGGCGTTCGCCTCGTGCACGAAGCGGCCGGCGTTCTCGACCGCCTGCGCCTCGGAGACGTGAAAGCTCCAGTAGGGCATATCCACCATGCGGAGCCCGTACTTGCTCCCCCGGTCGATGGCCTTCGACATCATCATCACCTCGTCGAAGCTGACCGAGACGGTGCTCTGGTGCCCGAAGAGGATCATGCCGCCCGTGTCGGAGACGCACAGGATGTCCATGCCCATCCGGTCGGCGACGACGGCGGTCCGGTAGTCGTAGGCGGCGAGCTGCGTGATGGCCTCGCCGTCCCGCATCTTCTTCCGCAGCATCGGGATGGTGACTTTTCGCCTCGGCTTGGTATCTGTCATCGGACGGCTTCCTCACGTTGCTATAGCTTCTGTATCGGCCACGCCTTCTCGGCTCACCGGAAGACGAGCTGCGCGCTTTGAAGCGATTGGCGGAGCCCCAACGATTACGGCAGGGCGCCGACGACTACAGCACACGCGATGCCGCCGACATACAAGCCTGCAGCCGTGCGAAACTCCCTATCCACCGATGCACCGCGTCTATCGTCTGCGCCAAGGCGGCTCGCATCCGCCCCGAAATCCTAGCAGAAGATGAAAACACATAAACTTCACCAACGTTTTCAATGGCCGGATCGATGTCGCACGGTGCGACAGCTCATGTCGCGCAGCGCCCCCGGCTCGCTCAGCCCGCCGCGCCCACCGCCTCGGCCAGGAGCCGGAGCAGGATCGCACCCCCCACCGCGATCAGCACCACGATCACCAGGCGCCGCAGGAGCGCCGTCGGCAGCCGGTGCGCCAGCCGCGCGCCGCCCAGCGAACCCGCGGCGAGGCCCGCGGCGAGCACGCCGCCCATCAGAAAGTCCGGCCGGCCGAAGAGCACGTTCCCCGCCGTCGCGAGGGCCGCCACCGGCAGCTGCACCGCCTGGCTCAGCCCGATCGCGGTCAGCACCGGAACATCGAGCCACATCATGATCGGAACCAGCACGAGCGGCCCGCCGGTGCCGGTCAGCGCCGACAGGAGTCCGGTGACGAGCCCGATCGCGACCAGCGACCGGCCCGACGGCATCTTCGGTTCCGGCGGCACCACGCCCGCGCCGCGCCAGGCCTGGACGCCCGAGGCGAGCGCGAGCGCCGCGATCCCGAGCTCGAGCACCGGCCCCGGAACGGTGTTGCTCGCCCAGGCGCCGGCCAGCGCCCCCGGCATCGCGCCCGCACAGAGCCGTCCCGCCATCGGCCAGTCGATCGACCCGCTCGCCGCATAGACGGTCGTGCCGATCACTCCCGTCAGAACATAACCCATCATCGCGGCCGCGATCGCGATCTGGACAGGGACGCCGCCCAGATACACGAGCGCCGGCACCAGGATCACCCCGCCGATCCCGATGCAGCCGATGAGAAACCCCGCGAGAAACCCGACGCCGATCAGGAAGAGCAGACCTTCGGGCATCGCGCGCCTCCGACCGGCCGAGAGTCAGGTCATCCCGTAGTAGAGCGCCTGCGTATGCTCGGCCTCGGCGAAGAAGAGCCAGCGCAAGGCGAAGAGGCCGAGCAGGTGGCTGAGAAGCGCCGGCACCAGCAGCCAGGCGCCGCCGGGCCACGACAGGATCACCAGAACGAGCGGCAGACCGAGGCCGAGGCCCGCGCCGAGCCAGCGGAGCTGGGCGGCCCGCCGGCGTCCGACGCGAAACGCCATCTCGTCGAGCAGGTAGTTGCGGCCGGTATGCGGCGGCGCGAACAGCCGGATGCGCAGCTCGGCGCCGAGGCCGGTGGCGGTGTTGAGATCGCTGCCGACCGCGCCGAGACGCGCCTTCGTCGCCCGCATCTGCCACCAGATCCAGACGCCGCCCGCGACCAGGAGCGCGAGCACGACGTCCCACCCGCCTCCGCCCGCGCCGGCGAGCGCGGAGGCCGCGCGCAGCCCGATGAGCCCGCTCGCCAACGCCATCGCCAGGAACAGTGCCGGCGTCGGCGGCACCGACCACCGCGGCACGGCGCGCAGCTGGTGGTAGATCTTCGAGGTCGCGTAGATCGTCGCCAGCGACAGAACCGCTGCCAGCCAGCCGAGCGGCAGGACCCGCGCATCGGCGAGACACCAGAGCGCCGCATAGAGCCCGAAGACCGCCATCGTCGCGACCAGAAGACAGGCCTCGCGCGAGAGCCAGGACGACCGCCATTGCGAGAAGCCGCGCCAGGCGCGTTCGGGCCGCGCCAGGTGTCCGGCTGCGGCGGTCCCGCCCGCGGCGGTGATCCCGAGCGCGAGGACCGAGATCCACCAGCGGAACGGTCCCTCCTCCGGCCCGAGCCCCAGGCCCGCGAAGGTCATCATCCCGAGCCCGAGCCCGGTGACGACGGTGAACACGATCATCGACGGCGCCGGATGCATCAGCCGAGACGCTCCAGCGCCCGGTCGAGCCAGCCGAGAAAGCCCGCAGCCTCGGGCTCGGCGAGGCTCGCGAGATCGGCCGGACCCTCGCGCAGACCCGCGTCGCGCGGCCGTGGGGGCAGGTACTTGTTGACCGGCTTCGTCTGCTGCTCGGGCATCAGATCGAAGCCACCGCGCTCCGCGACCAGAACGCTCACGTCGCTGTCGGGATCGCCCAGATCGCCGAAATGCCGCGCCCCGGTCGGACAGGCGCGCACGCAGGCGGGCACGCGGTCCTCCTCGGGGATGTTCTCGTTGTAGATCCGATCGACGCAGAGCGTGCACTTCTTCATGACCCCCGCCCGCGCGTCGAGCTCGCGCGCGCCGTAGGGACAGGCCCAGGCGCACAGGCCGCAGCCGAAGCAATGCTCCTCGTTCACCAGCACGATCCCGTCCTCGGCGCGCTTGAAACTTGCGCCGGTCGGACAGACGGTGACGCAGGGCGCATCCTCGCAATGCAGGCAGCTCTTGGGGAAGTGGACGATCTGCGCGGGACCCTCGGGGGGCGTTGCCTCGAAGGAATGGATACGGTTGAGCCAGGCGCCGCTGGGATCGCCGCCGTAGGCATCCTGGTCGGACAAGGGCGCGCCGTAGCCGCCGGTGTTCCCCTCCTTGCAGCTGACCGCGCCGGCATGGCCGCCGCCGCAGAGGTCGCGGGCGATCACCAGGCCGCGCTTGCGCGGCGACGGGTGGGGCTGCGTGCTCATCTCGGCTCCGCGTC
>JBBQRM010000380.1:0-3605 GCA_038214855.1 Rhodobacterales bacterium
AGGCCTCGCGCTCAGGGTAGTGACGACAGCCGAGCCGCGGCTCGCACCGGGGGAATGCGCATGACGGATTACGACGCGATCGTGGTGGGCGGCGGGCCGGCGGGAGCCACCGCGGCGGAGGCGCTGGCGAAAGGCGGCCACCGGGTGGCGATGCTCGACAGGGCGGGGCGGATCAAGCCCTGCGGCGGGGCCGTGCCGCCGCGGCTGATCCGCGACTTCGAGATCCCCGACGCGCAGATCGTCGCACGGGTGAACACCGCGCGGATGATCTCGCCGGCCGCGCGCCACGTCGATATCCCCATCGAGAACGGCTATGTCGGCATGGTGGACCGCGAGCATTTCGATCCGTTCCTGCGGGCGCGTGCGGTGGCCTCCGGGTCCACGCAGATCGCCGGCACCTTCCAGCGCATCGAGCGCGATGCGGACGGGACCCGGGTGGTGTTTCGGCCCAAGGCGGGCGCGCCGGTGTCGCTCTCGACCCGGCTGGTGGTGGGCGCGGACGGCGCGCGCTCGGCCGTCGCCAAGGCCGAGGTGCCGGGCGGCGAGAAGACGCCTTACGTGATCGCCTATCACGAGATCATCGCTGCCCCCGAGGAAGGCTCAGCCTACGACGGCACCCGCTGCGACGTGATCTACGACGGCCGGATCAGCCCGGACTTCTACGGCTGGGTCTTCCCGCACGGCGCGAGTGCCAGCGTCGGCATGGGGACGGGGGTCGAGGGGGTGGACCTGAAGGCGGCGACGGCAGCACTCAGGCGCGCGAGCGGGCTCGAGGGCTGTGCGACGATCCGGCGCGAGGGCGCGCCGATCCCGCTGCGCCCGCTCGACCGCTGGGACAACGGCCGCGACGTGGTGCTGGCGGGCGATGCGGCCGGCGTGGTCGCGCCGTCTTCGGGCGAGGGCATCTACTACGCGATGATCGGCGGACAGGCGGCGGCGCAGGCGGCCTCGGCCTGCCTCGCGAGCGGAAGGGCGCGCGACCTGAGGCTGGCGCGCAAGATCTTCATGAAGGAGCATCGGATGGTGTTCCGGGTGCTCAGGATCATGCAGGACACCTGGTACAAGTCCGACGACCGGCGCGAGCGCTTCGTGACGCTCTGCCGCGACGTCGATGTCCAGCGGCTGACCTTCGAGGCCTACATGAACAAGAAGCTGGTCCGTGCCCGGCCGATGGCGCATCTGCGGATCATGGCCAAGAACATCGGCCATCTGACGCGGCTGATCCCCGCGGCATGAGTGCGGCGATCCCCGCCTGGATCGAGGGCCGGCTCTCGCCGGTGGACAAGCTCGAGGTGCACCGGCGCGGGCTGCGGCATCCGGCGGTCTCGGTCTTCGTGACGGCGGGCGAGACCACGCTCATCCAGCGCCGCGCGCTCGGCAAGTATCACACGCCCGGCCTCTGGGCGAACGCCTGCTGCACGCATCCTCACTGGGGCGAGGCGGCGCAGGCCTGCGCCGAACGCAGGCTCCGCGAGGAGCTCGGGGTCGAGGGGCTGGCGCTCGCCCTTCGCCCGCGCATCGAATACCGCGCCGAGGTCGGCTGTGGCATGATCGAGCACGAGGTCGTCGACCTCTTCGTCGCGGCCGCGGAGCCGGACCTGCCCCTCGACCCGGATCCCGCGGAGGTGATGGAGACCCGCTGGATCGCCTTCGCGGCCCTGCGCGCCGAGATCGCCGCCCGGCCCCAGGCCTTTACCCCCTGGCTGCGCATCTACCTCGCCGACCACGCGAGCCACCTCTTCGCCGCGGCCTGAGTCCGGCGTGGGTGGTGAATCTTCCAGGAATGTGAATACGCGAGATTTTCTGCAATGATTTCAACGGAGGGCTCGATGTTGCACAGTGCAACACGTGAAAGTTGCACGCCTCAGGTGTCGAAGAAACCCGACCCCGCCCGGCTTCGCAGGGCGGCAGCGCAGGCGGCCCCCAGCCTGTCCGCGTCGCCCACCGGCCCGTCCACGGCATCGCTCAGACACTCCGAGCCGTCGGGGCGGAGTATCTCCCCCCGCAGCCGCAGCCGGTCGCCCTCAAGCTCGGCGAGCCCGGCGATCGGGGTCTGGCAGGACCCGTCGAGCCCCTTGAGGAAGGCCCGTTCGGCGGCGAGGCGGTGGCCGGTGGCATCGTGGTGGATCGCCGCGAGCAGCTCCGAGACCCGGCCGTCGCCGAGGCGCTGCTCAAGGCAGATCGCACCCTGCGCCACGGCGGGCAGCATCTCGTCGGGCTCGATGGGACGGGTGGCGATCTCGGCGAGCCCGAGGCGGCGCAGGCCCGCCATCGCGAGGAAGGTCGCCTGCGCCACGCCGGCCTCGAGCTTCTTCATGCGGGTCTGGACGTTGCCGCGGAACTCGACCACCGCGAGATCGGGGCGGCGGTGCCGGAGTTGCGCGCGCCGTCGCAGCGAGGAGGTGCCGACGACCGCGCCGGCGGGGAGCGTGGCGAGCGTCCCCTCCCCCAGCGCCACGAAGGCGTCGCGCACGTCCTCCCGCGGCAGGTAGCAGGTGATGCCGAGCCCGGCGGGCTGGTCGGTGGGCATGTCCTTGGTCGAGTGGACGGCGACGTCGATTTCGCGGGCAAGGAGCGCCTCCTCGATCTCCTTGGTAAAGAGACCCTTGCCGCCGATCTCGCTGAGCGGCCGGTCGAGGACGCGGTCGCCGGTGGTCTTGATGACGACGATGGCGAAGGCGGCCTCGGGCAGGGCATGCGCCGCCATCAGGCGGGCGCGGGTCTCGTGCGCCTGGGCGAGCGCCAGCGGGCTGCCGCGGGTGCCGATCCTCAGCGGCCGGTCGGGGTCGGGCAGGTCGAGGGGCATGGGCATGTCCGCTGGCTTTGATCCGGCCGGGTTTACCGGTAAGGCTCCGCCGACACAACACGAGGGACCGAGGATGGAAACGGCAAAGAAGGCGCTGATCCGGGCGCTCAGAGGCGAGCGGCTGGCGGTGCCGCCGGTCTGGATGATGCGCCAGGCCGGTCGCTACCTGCCGGAATACCGGGCGACGCGGGCGAAGGCGGGGAGCTTTCTCGACCTATGCTACACGCCGGAACTGGCCGCGGAGGTGACGCTCCAGCCGATCCGGCGCTACGGGTTCGACGCGGCGATCCTGTTCGCCGACATCCTGCTGGTGCCGCAGGCGCTTGGGGCGGATCTGACGTTCGTCGAGGGCGAGGGGCCGCGGCTCTCTACCGTGACCTCGGCCGCGGATTTTGCGCGACTGAAGCCCGCCGAGGCGGTGCACGAGACCCTCGCGCCGGTCTACGAGACGGTGCGGCGGCTCGGGGCGGAGCTGCCGGCGGAAACGGTGCTGATCGGTTTCGCGGGGGCACCCTGGACGGTGGCGACCTATATGATCGCGGGTCGGGGCACGCCGGACCAGGCGCCGGCGCGCGGGCTGATGTACCGCGATCGCGCGACCTTCGAGGCGCTGATCGGGCGGATCGAGGCGGCGACCGTCGCCTATCTGCTCGCCCAGATCGAGGCGGGCGCCGAGGCGGTGAAGCTCTTCGACAGCTGGGCCGGCGCCCTGCCCGGGCCGGAGTTCGAGCGCTACTGCGTGGCGCCGGCGCGGCGGATCGTCGAGGCGATCCGCGCGCAGGCGCCGGGGGTGCCGTTA
>JBBQRM010000381.1:0-3583 GCA_038214855.1 Rhodobacterales bacterium
GCCCGCCAAGATGCCGGAGCCGAAAGAGCGTCTGAAGCCGGTGCCCGACACTGCGGTCTCGGCCGTCGGCGAGACGCTGCGGGAGCACGGGTTGGCGGCGCCGGCGCTATCGAGGTCAAGACCGAGGCCTCGATCGTGCCCGTCAACAAGCGGCCGCGGCTTGGCGTGCGGATCGCCGGCATCGCGGTCGCGATCTACGCCCGCTGGGACGACTGGCGGAAGGGCCGGCGGTAATCGCCACGCTCGGGGCGTCTCGAACCCAAGAGAGCCGATGCAGTTCCTCACTGGATGCTGGAGGCCGCGGCTCGCCGGCCTTATGGTCGCGACGGGCTTGCTCGCCGCCTGCGCGACGGGCGGTTCTGAGCCGGCCACCGCCGTCTGTCCACCGGTTGCGGAGTACAGCGCGGAGTTCCAGGCCCGAGATGCTCCTCCTGCCGGAGACATCGGCGATTGCGGAGATGCTGGGCGACGACGTCGTCGGGCGTATCGGAGCAAATGGCGCCGGGTATGCTACCCCATCCCCGGCACGCCCATCTACGGACGCGGCAGACCGCAAGTCGGGCTGCCGCACAACCGACCTTATGGCGGCGGGCCTTCTGAGTTCAGTGCGGGTCGCCGCCATTCTTACCGTCGCACTCGATCCGCCCCACAGTGCGGCATCTTCCATAGTTCCCGCGCTTGTCGGGGATCCGGGGTCCCTTCACCAGCGGCGGCGACTCGCCTGATCCAGCGATCCACGCGGTGCGATCAGAACTCAGCTATGGCTCCGGATGGTACCTGCTCGAGAAAGCACGACCCCGTGCCACAAACATTTGGGATCATCAATGGATCAATTCCGAATAGGCAATTTTCCTAGTCCGATTATGCGTGCACGCTCGATTCGAGATAGATAGTCATCGACTGGTGCTGCAAAGAAGCGAGGCAAGGGAGGCCCAATGCAGGCAATGAAAGCATTCGCAGTCACATCGGCCGCGTTCATCGCGCTTTCCGCGGCCACGGCCGATGCCCAGACATTGACGCTTGGGAACGAGGGCACCTACCCACCCTTCAGCATGATCGAGGCGGACGGGACGCTGAAAGGCTTGGAGCCTGAACTGGCAAGGGCGATGTGCGAGCGCATGGGCGCGGATTGCAACATCCAGCCGATGGACTTCAACGCCCTTCTCCCATCTCTGGTCAGCGGGAAGATCGACATGATCGCCTCGCAACTGTGGCCAACGCCGGAGAGGGTGGCCAGAGCCGAGTTCACCGATCCTGTCCTGTTCAATCCGAACGCTTTCGTTATCGGGAAAAGCTGGGACAAGGGCTACACGCCCGAGGCCATGAGCGGCATGCGCGTGGCGGTGATCCAGGGGTCTAGCCAAGCGAAGTTCCTGGGCGAGAAGTATCCGGACCTGACGCTTGTGCCTTATGACAACCCGGACCAGATGCAGCTAGACCTCCTGGCGGGCCGCGTCGACGCGGCATTCGGCGCCAAGCTCAACTGGATTATCAACCTGATCGACACGCCGGATGGTACAGATTGGAAGGTCAGCGAGGAAAATTTCTGGGATACCGGAGAGCCGGTCGGGTTGAGCTGGGCCGCGCAGAAGGGCGACATGGAGCTGGTCGGCCGCGTCAACGAGGCGCTGTCGGGTCTGCTCGAGGACTGCACCTACACGAACATCCGCAAGAACTACTTCTCGCAGCCGACGACACCACGCGAGCCCGAGAGCTGCATGTGACAGACGCCGGGGCCCGGCCCCGGTAACGTCGGCGCGGCTGGCACATGATGGCGAATGCGGCCGGGCTCCTGAGCCTTGGCGACCAGGGCTACGGCGACGAGTTGCTGGCGGGCCTCTGGCTCACCCTGCGCGTCGCCGTTTTCGGCTATGCGATCAGCATCTTCCTAGGGCTGCTGGTCGGCGCCACCGCCCTGTCGCCGCGGCGTATCGCCCGTGCGTTCTGGCGCGTCTATGCGTCGGTCTTCATGGGGGTGCCGTCAATTGTCGTCATCTTCATTCTCTACTACAATGGGCCGTTCCTGGTCAGGGCGCTGACGGAGCCATTCGGCTACGACCGGATCGACGTCAGCCCCTACGTCGCCGGGATCGCGGGCCTAGGGATCGTCTACGCGGCCTATATTGGCGAGGTCGTGCGGGGTGCCGTTCTGAACATTCCGCGTGGCCAGTTTGAGGCAGCCAAGGCCCTGGCGCTTCCGCGCTTCCTGGCCTGGCGAAAAGTGATCCTGCCCCAGGCACTCCGCCTTGCGCTGCCGGGCTTGGTCAACGTCTGGATGGTACTTTTGAAGGATGTCGCGCTTGTATCGCTGGTGGGTCTGGCCGACGTGATCCGCATGGCAGACATCGCCGCCGGCGTGACCAAGCAGCCGTTCCTGTTCTACACCGCCGCGGGCCTGCTCTTCATCCTGATAGCCACGGTCAGCACCTGGATTGCCGAGGCGCTGGAACGGCGGCTCCAGCGCGGGGACCGCGGGGCGCGGGGACACTGAGCGATGACCTTCGATCCGGTGCTCGCATGGTCGATCCTGCCCAGCCTGCTGCGCGGCGCAGGCATCACGCTGGGCATCGTCGGGCCGGTCCTGGTCCTGGGCTTTCTGCTCGCCCTGCCCGTGGCGCTGGTGCGGATGTCGCGCAGGGCCTGGTTGAGGTGGCTCGCCTGGATGTTCGTCCTGTTCTTCCGCGGCACGCCGACGCTGGTCCTGCTGTTCATGATCTACAACGGGTTCGCGGGCATGCCGGTCGTGCGCGGCAGCGTCCTCTGGCTCGTGTTCATCGACCCCTACTACTGTGCCGTCATCGCGTTCACCCTGAACCACGCGGCTTTCCTGGCAGAGATCCTTCGCGGCGGCCTCGAGGCGGTGCCAAAGGGCTCCGTCGAGGCGGCGCGGGCGCTGGCGCTGTCCCGGGCTCAGCTGCTTTTCCTGGTCCGGCTGCCGCTTGCGCTGCGCCTCGGGCTGTCTGCGTACCAGAACGAGGTCATCCTCCTCACGAAGGGCACGGCGGCCGTGAGCGCGATCACCCTGATGGACATCCTCGGCGCCGCGAACGAGGCGGTGGCGATGACCTACGATCCGCTCACGCCGCTGATCTGCGCTGCCGCCGTCTACTGGGCAATCGTGCACCTCCTGCGCGTGGGCTTCACGCGTCTGGAAGCGCGGGCCAGCCGCCACCTCGTCCGGCAGGAAACTGCCCGGTCGCCGTCACTCGCCACGGCCGGGTCGGTGCAGCACAAGGTCTAACGCCGGAAAGCCGAGAGGGTGTCGCCGATGAAGGTCTCGACTGCTGCCGAGTGGATAGCTCCCTTCCTCGTGACGAGGTGGAACAAGGAAGAGTAGCCGAGATGGCTGGTCGCGATCCGGCGCAGTTCCCCGCATGAAACCCACGAGGCCGCATAGTGGACCGGCAGGAAGCCGAGGTACGCGCCGGAGCGGATCAGGATCAGCTGTGCCTCCATCTGGTCCACGGTGGCATGGGCGTGGGAGACCCCCAGGCGCTTGATGTCTTGGTGCCGCCAGTAGCGCCGCTCGACGATCCGGTGCTTTCGGATCTCGGAAAGCGTGATCGCATCCTCGGGCTCGTCG
>JBBQRM010000382.1:0-3579 GCA_038214855.1 Rhodobacterales bacterium
CAACTTGAAACCATAGGCAAGTTCTTGAATTCGTTGGGTGACACTGATTCGCTTTCTGCGAATTCAAGCTGTATGACGGGCTTAACCATGCCCTTGCCGGGGGCTTCTCCCTGGCCGGACTTGCCAAGTGTCCGGTGGACACTTGGCCCGGTCCGTTGCCCGGAGCCGCAAGGCGAAGGGCAAGGGGGTCGAGATTTCCCGAACGCGGCAATCGGGGCGCGCACGCCCGGACGGGTGCGAGCAATCGCGGCTGCCCGGGCGTGCGCGCCCCGACTAGTCACGGGACAAATCGGGGAGGGGAGGAGCGGGCATCTTCCAATAGTGTCGTGATGTAGTGTGTTGCGAAGCTCTTTGGGCGTCGCTGCCCGCCGAGCTCGGCATTTGAGCCAAGAAGAAGGTGCGAAGGTCAGGGGCGGGAGGCGGGCATTTCGGGGAAATGGTCGCGGGCCCAGCCGCGATCGCTGGTCCGGAAGCGCAGGCGGGCGGCCGGGGTGAAGCCGCGGGCGCGGTCGCCGGCGACGAAACGTTCCACCACGATCTCGCCCGGAGCGAGCGTGAGCAGGTTGAAGTCGTTCTCCTCGCCGCGCAGGCGGGTGGAGAGGCCGGTTCCGGCCTGGACCTGAAGCACGCCGGTCCGGCCGCGCCGCGCGGCGAAGGGATCCGCCCGCCAGGCGTGCAGGTGCCCCGAGAGGATCACGTCCGCGCCGCAGTCCGACAGCGCGTCGATGGCCCGCGACGCGCCACGCATCAGCTGCTTGCGCTCACCGGGCGCGTGTTCCAGTGGGTGGTGGACGACGACGATGCGCGTGCGTCCTGTGCGGTCGCCGGCGAAAGCCGCGCAGACGCGCCGCGTGGCGCGATCGGCGAGCTTTCCGCGCTGGCGGCTGAACGGGTTGACGGTATTCACGCCGACCACCGAAAGCTCGTCGTCCTCGAAGGCGGGTTCCAGGTTCCAGCCGATCCACTTCCGGTACCGGCTCCACGGGCGCAGGAAGCGGAGCGGGACGTTGTCGAGCGGGACGTCGTGGTTGCCCGGAACCACCAGGATCGGGGCCGATACCGCGTCGAGGAAGGACCGGGCCTCCTCGAACTGCCAGTTGCGCGCGCGCTGGGTGAGGTCGCCCGAGACGGTGACGAGGTCGGGCGCTGCGGCGGCGATCGCCGCGAGCAGCGGCTCGAGCAACTCGGGGCGGGCGCGGCCGAAGTGCAGGTCGGAGATGTGCAGGACGCGGCGCATCAGCGGGACGGGCCCCCGGCCGGGACGATCACCTGGAGCGCGCCGCGCCGCATCCGGAAGCGGAACGGGCCCTGCATCCGCTCGCGCTCGCCGTCGCGGGCGACGAGCCGGTGGGAGCGCGCCGTCTCGACCAGGATCTCGCTGCCGCAGACCAGCTCGAAGTCGCGCCGGGCAGCGATCGTGTGGGTCAATAGTCGGAACGCCAGCCGCAGGAGCGCCCGGCTGCCGCCGTCGGGGGCGACGAAGAGGGCGAAGTGGCCGTCTTCGACGCAACGTGCGCCCTCGAGGCCGAGAAGATCGAGCTGGTAGGCGTTGCTGGAGACGAAGATCAGCGGCGAGCGATAGCGGTGCAGGGTGCCGTCGACGGTGATCCTGAGCCTGAGCGGCGAGTGAAAGGTCGCGAGCGTTGTCAGGACCGACCAATAGGCGGCGACCCGGCTGCGGCCCCAGCGGCGGTAGACCTCCTCGCGGTTCTGCAGGATCGCCGCATAGGCGCCGAGGCTCGCGTTGTTGAGAAACACCCGTCCGTTGACCTCGCCGACATCGTGCGGGCGGACTTCTCCCGCGGCGATAACGTCGATGGCGGCGTCGAGCTCTTCCGGCAGACCGAGCGAACGGGCGAAGTAGTTGAACGTGCCGAGCGGCAGGACCCCGAGCCGGCTATCCGTGCCGGCGAGGCTGTCGGACACGGCGCAGATGGTGCCGTCGCCGCCGGCGGCGACGACGGTGGCGAAGCCTTCGCGCACCGCCCGCGCCGCCTCGGGCGCGATGCGTTTGCCCGAGCGTACGACGCGCAGGATGAATCTTCCCGGATGACGCTCGAAGAGCGACTCGATCTCACGGGCCTTGGCGATGCCCTTTCTCTTGCCCGAACCGAGATTCATCAGGACGCAAATGTCGGCGGTCATGGGATGCGGAGCCAGGCTGGGGCAGGGATCGGCGGCATCGGCAGGGGCGCACAGGCGAACGCCAGCGCAAGGTGCGCTGGCGTTCCTCGCGTTCGTCGCCCGATCAGTTGGCGGGGACGACAGGCTCGACGTCGACCGGCTCCTCGACGATCACCGCGTCGGGGGTTATGGTCTCGACCTCGGCCACCTCGTTGTCGAAGGCCCCGAAGAACCAGCCGAGAAGCAGCAGGAGGGCGATGACCGCGAGCGCGATCCACACCCACTTCATCATGCCGCCGCTGCTCTTCTTGTCCGTCGTGGTGACCTTCGGGTCCCTGTAATCGGCCATTCTCGTCTCCATCCGTTGCTGCAGGTCAGGCGGGCACCCTTATCGCGGGGTCAGCGGCGCATTGCGCAGGTACGACCGGGTGTAGGGGTCGGTATAGTCGGTATCGCGGCGCCCGCGCCAGTCCTCATTGGTCTGCTGGCGGTCCCCTTCGCTATGGGCAATGAGCGATTCATTGCCGAACTCGGTGTCGCGGTGGTCGAGATTGTAAGCCTCCTGCTCCGGGCGCTTCATGACCTGTTGCGCGCGCTGGACGTAGTCGTCGTCGACGTCGACGGAAACGACATAGTCGCCGCGCCGCACGCTCTGCTGATAGGTCCGCAGGTCGTTGTCGGGCAGATGCAGTTTGTGCAGTGCATCGACGTGGCGGTGGTCGTCGCGATGACCGTCGGCACCCACGGGCTCGTCGCGCTCGGGGATCATGTGGACGTGGCCGTGCGAGATGCCGAGGTCGGCGAGCTCGCGGCGGACCAGGTCGGCGGTCGCGTGGTTGCGGTAGATGGCGGTGACGTTGCGATGCATGTCCTCTTCCTCCTTCGGGACGATGGTTCGCTGGATCAAGTCTGGAGCCGCGGAAACGTTCCACACCGCCCGGCTGCATGCGGGTGCCCGCCGAGGGATCAGGCGGCGGCCTCGGCCCGCGGATCGACGAGACGCACGATGTCGAGCATGATGCGGTTCAGCTCGAAATCGCGCGGCGTGTAGACCCGCGCGACGCCCTGGGCGCGCAGGGCGGCGGCATCGGCCTCGGGGATGATGCCGCCGACGACGACCGGAACATCGCCGAGCCCCGCCGCGCGCATCGCCGCGAGCACGTCGCCCACGAGGGCGAGATGCGACCCCGACAGGATCGACAGACCGATGACATGCACGCTTTCGTCGACCGCGGCGCGCACGATCTGCGTCGGCGTCAGGCGGATGCCCTCGTAGACGACCTCCATGCCGACATCGCGGGCGCGCACGGCGATCTGCTCGGCGCCGTTGGAATGACCGTCGAGGCCCGGCTTGCCGACGAGAAATTTGACCCGCCGGCCGAGCTTGGTCGACAGCTCATCGACCGAGACGCGGACGCTGTCGAGCGCGGCGCTGTCACGCACGACGGCCGCCTG
>JBBQRM010000383.1:0-3544 GCA_038214855.1 Rhodobacterales bacterium
TGGGGTAGCGGTCCGGCGGCGTCGCGGTCGCGAACAGGTCGCGCAGCCGCAGGAACGGCACCAGCGCGCCGCGCACGTCGAGAAAGCTGCTGCCGCGGACCTCGGCTCCGGCCGAGATCGGAAGCTCGAGGCATTCCTCGACCGCCGAGAGCGGGATCGTGTACTTGCCCTCCCCGACCTGGACCAGCAGCCCGTCGATGATCGCGAGCGTCAGCGGCACGCGCAGCGTCACCTTCGTGCCCTCGCCGGGGACGGAGGCCACGTCGATGCTGCCGCGCAGCCCGTCCATTGTGCGCTTGACCACGTCCATGCCGACGCCGCGGCCCGACAGCGCCGAGACCACCTCGGCGGTCGAGAAGCCGGGTTCGAAGATCATCTGGTAGAGTTCGTGCTCGGCGATCCGCGCCTCGGGCGCGAGCAGGCCCGACTCGATCGCCTTGGCACGGATGCGCGCGGGATCGAGGCCGCCGCCGTCGTCGGAGACGGTGATCGCCACCTCGGCGCCGGTGTAGAGCGCCGAGAGCCGGATGTTGCCCATCCCGGGCTTGCCGGCGGCGCGCCGCGCCTCGGGCACCTCGATGCCGTGGTCGAGCGAGTTGCGGATGATGTGCACGAGCGGGTCGGCGAGGCGCTCGATCATCGTCTTGTCGAGCTCGGTGTCCTCGACCGTGTTCACGAAGTCGATCTGATTGCCGAGCTCGGCCGACAGGTCGTGCACCAGCCGGCGGAACCGGCCGTAGAGCTGGCCGATCGGCACCATGCGGATGCCCATCGTCGTGTCGCGCAGGCCCGAGGACAGGCGCTCCAGCTCCTCGGCGACCGCCTTCAGCGTGCCGTCGGCACTTGCGCCCGCGATCTGGGTCAGCCGCGCCTGGGCGATCACCAGTTCGCCGACGCGGTCCATCAGCTCGTCGAGCCGCTCGGCCGGGACCCGGAGCGAAGAGGCGCTCTTGTCGCCGGCCGCGGGCTTCGCCTCGCGCACGGGGGCGGGCTTTGGTGCGGGCTTCGGCGCCGCGGCAGCGGGCGCAGCTGCTGGAGGAATGGGCGCCGGCTCGGCCGGCGCGACCTCGGCCGCGATCAGCTCGACTGGCAGCGGCTCGATCGAGAGTTCCATACCGTCGCGCAGGAACATGAACACGTCCTCGACCGCGGCCCGATCCCGCGCGGTCTCGATCCGCACGTCCCAGCGCAGGCTGCAGATTTCCGGGTCGAGCCCGGCGAGATCGGGCACGCCGCCCGTCTCGGCGCGCACGCGCGTCGGGCCGAGCTCGGCGAGCTCCTCGAGCAGAAGGAGCGGGTTGGCCCCATGCGCCAGCGCATCCTCGGCCAGCCGGAAGCGGACGTGCCACCCTGCGCCGCCACCGGCGGGCTGAGTCGCGGGCGCCTTCGCCGCCGCGGCGGGCGCGGCTTCGCCACCGACGGCGGCGCGCAGGTCGGCGAGGATCGCCGCGCCCGCCTCCGGCTCGACCTCGCGGCCGTTGATCAGCGCGTGCACGTGATCCTTGCCGCGCAAGGCGACGGCGACGAGCTCCGGCGTCGCCGCAGCACCGCCCTTGCGGACGCGGTCGAAGGCGGTCTCGAAGTCGTGGACGAAATCCGCGACGGCGGTGAAGCCGAACATCGCGCCCGAGCCCTTGATCGTGTGCAGCGCGCGAAAGACGCTGTCCACCAGATCGGCGTTCTCCGGGTCGTCGCCGAGATCGAGCAGCCCCTGCTCCAGCACCTCGACGAGCTCGCTCGCCTCCTGCCGGAAGATCTCCGCGGGATCGAGGCCGCTCATGCGCCCGCGACCTTCTTGACGACCGCGAGCAGCTGGTCCTGATTGAACGGCTTCACGATCCAGCCCGAGGCGCCGGCCTCCTTGGCCTCCTTCTTGAGCGCATCGTCGGATTCGGTGGTGAGCAGCACGATCGGGATGCCCTTGCTCGACGCGTGGGCGCGGTATTTGCGGATGAACTCGATGCCGTTCATCACCGGCATGTTGAGGTCGGTGATCACCGCATCGACCGGGCTCGCGGTGGCCTTGTCGTAGCCGTCCGAACCGTCCACCGCCTCGAGCACCTTGTAGCCGGCCGAGGTGAGGGTCAGCGACACCATCTGCCGGATCGAGGCGGAATCGTCTATCGTCAGGATCGTCTTGCTCATGCTGCGCTCTCGTTCGGGAAATGAAGGCCGGTCCAGGTCTCGCCGTCCCGGATCGGCGGAAGATCGACGCTTGCGGCGATTCCGCTCTGCTCCAGCGCGCGTTCGAGCACGCCGCCGCACGGCGCGTGGATGCGAAGCGTCCTGCCGCCCGCCCGCGCCGTCTTGTGCGCCGCGACCAGCACCTGAAGGACGACCACGTCGATGGACGTCAGCGCCACGGTCTCGACCTCGACCGCGGGATGCGCCTCGAGTGCCGCACGCAGCTCGTCTGCGAGGGGGCCGGCGTCACGGATGCCGGCAGCGTCGCGCAGAACCACGGTGGCCCCGGCGCTCGATGAATGATCGTCAGATTGCATGTGTCACGCGTGGTTGCTCGCAGTATGTTAAGAGGTTCGCCCGTGCCGATCCGGCGCCGAGACGTGCTCATAGAAGGACGGAGGTAAATTTTCGCTTAGCGGGATCGCATCTTCGTTTCCGTGGCTCCGAGACTGGCGGAACGCTAGGAATTATTGGTTAAGCGAATGATAAGGCGCGCCCGGCGACGGATTTTGCTTCCCTCGAGCGGAAATGCCGGCACCAGCTGCGTGCAGTTTGCGACTTGTTAACCGCTCGCGCTGAAGAGTGCGCGCCGAAACCAAGGACAAGCGAGACAGAAATGGCAGCAGCCCGCAGCATCAGCGTCCTCGTGGTGGACGATCAACAGACAATGCGCGGCATGGCGCGTCAGGTGCTCAAGCAGCTCGGCGTCATCGACGTGGCGCTCGCTGCGAGCGCCGAGGCCGCGCTCGAGCAGATGGCGGCGAGGAAGTTCGACGTCGTGATCTCGGATCTCAACATGCCGGGCATGTCTGGGGTCGAGCTCGCGCAGAAGATCAAGGCGCATCCGGTGCTGAAGTCGGTGCCGGTGTTTCTCGCCACCTCGAACGCCTATCGCGACCAGGCCGGCGACGCGGTGGACGAGTTCGTCGCCAAGCCCTTCGTCGTCCAGGACCTCAAGAGCGCGCTCGAGACGCATCTGGGCGCGCTCACCTGAGCGCGCCGCCCGCCCGGCTCAGAGCACCCGTTTGACGTGATCGCGGATGCGCTCGTCGATGGGAGTGTCGAGCTTGACCACCTTGGCGTCGCGATAGGCGCCGAGCCTCCCCGTCGCGATGACCGTGGTCCGCCCGCCCGGCTGTGGGATCGTCATCTGGATCGCATCTGGGGCGCCTTCGGGCAGCATGATAACGTCGCCGGGCCGCAAGGCCTCGAGCGCCTTCAGCGTCATGCGCTGGCGGTGCAGCACCGCATCCACCACGATCGGCGCCGAAGCGGCGGCCTTCCGCATCTGCGCCTTCCACAGGTCGTCCGGCCGGTCGCGCGCCGCCTCCTGCGCCTTGTCCTTGAACGCCGCGCGGAT
>JBBQRM010000384.1:0-3542 GCA_038214855.1 Rhodobacterales bacterium
ACAGCGAGACCGCGTCGAGCTCGTTGTTGCCGGGGATAGAGGCCGCGTTCGAGGCGACCATGTTCTCGAGCGTCTTGACCCCCGCGGGCGAGGCGAGCTGGGCCTTCATCGCGTCGTCGAACAGCATGCCGCCGTTGGCGCGGAACTGCTGGAGGAAGTCGAACTGGTTCCCCGGACTGCCGGCCTTGCGGAAATGGCCGGCGCCGTAGACCTCCGGGCCCATCTGGTCGGTGATGAACTGGGCTGTCTGGATGTACTCCTCCCAGGTCTTGGGCGGCGCGAGGGGCGTGCCGAACTGCGCCTGATAGGCCTCCATCATCTTCGGGTCCTCGAAGATGTCGCGGCGGTAGTAGAGCGCGAAGATGTCGCCGTCGTCGAAGAAGCCCCAGATCTTGCCCTTGTAGGTCGGCAGCGCCCGATAGAGCGGGTGGTAGTCCTCCATGTCCGCCATGTTCATGTACTGGGCGATGTACTCGTCGAGGGGTGCTATCACCCCGCCGTCGGCGAGCGCGGGCGTCCAGGAGGGCGCGATCTCGAGCACGTCGTAGGCGCCGGAGCCGGCGATGTGCTCGGCGACGGCCTTCGAGTAGAGGTCCGGGTGCGACAGCTCGACGACGTTGGTGTCGATGCCGGTCAGCTGGTTCCACATCGGGCCGGAAAAGTTGCGCGGATCGAGCGCCTGCAGCCCCGCCTCGTAGGTCATGCTGAGGGTGACGCCGGAATATTGCTTCGCCGCCTCGACCGCGCGATAGGCCGAGCCGTCGGCGGGACCCTGCATCGAGGCCTCCAGCGCCAGCGCCTGGGCCTGCCCGAGCGGCGTGGCCGGATCGGCGAGGTCGAGCTCCTGGGCGCGCGCCCGGCCAGCCGTGGCGCCGAGCAGCGGGCCGGACAGGGCCAGCATCCCGGTCATCTGCCCGAACCGCCGGATGAAGTCCCTTCGCGTCGGCTCGCCGCGCAGGAACGCCTCGACCTCCGCTGCGAGGCCGGCCTGAAAGTCACGCTGTTCGCGGTCGTTCATCGTCGTTTCTCCTCCCTTTCGTTCTCCGCCGTTTGCTCCGGCGATAGGCATTGCCCAGTCCAGCGGTCTGCTACGGCCTCACCTCCTGGCTCGCGGATCGCGCGGCGTACTCCGCCAGCCGCCGCTTCCACGTCTCGCTGGCCAGCACGTCGCGATTGACGACGCCGCGCGGCTCGCGGCCCTGCCGCACCTCGAGCACCGCCGCGACATCGGCGGCGCCGATGCCGGCGAAGCACTGGTCGGTCCAGCACAGCGCGTGCGGCGAGAGGATCACGTTGTCGAGTTTCAGGATCGGATCGTCCGCTTCCGGCGGCTCGCGTTCGAGCACGTCGAGACCCGCGCCCGCGATGCCGCCCTCCTGCAGCACCCGGGTCAGCGCCTTCTGATCGACAATCGGGCCGCGCGCGGTGTTGATCAGATAGGCGGCCGGCTTCATCAGCGCGAGCTTTTCGGCATCGACGATGTGATGCGTCTCGGGCGTCAGCGGACAGTTGACCGACAGCACGTCGGCGCGGCGGAACAGCTCGTCGATCCCGACCAGCTCGATGCCGAGCCCGGCCGCGAGATCCGCGTCGGCGAAGGGATCATGCGCGACGTGACGCATGTCGAAGGGTGCTGCGAGCCGAAAGACCTCCGCGCCGATGTTGCCGATGCCGAGCGCGCCGAGGGTGCGCCCGACCAGCCCCGTGCCCATGTAGTCGGACCGCCGGGCGAAACCCGCCGCCGCCTCGCGGGTCAGCCGGTCCTTGGCCATCAGCCTGCCGGTCAGCGCCAGCATCAGGGCGATCACCGAGACCGCCACCGGACGCCGGACCCCATCGGGCGTGATGACGACGGCGATCCCAGCCTCGGTGCAGGCCTCGACATCGACGGTGTCGTAGCCGACGCCGAAACGCGCCACGACCGCGAGACGTCCGCTCTGCGGGATGCTCGCGGCGTCGAAGCGCGAGGCGAGCAGGATCAGCGCGTCGAAATCCTCGAGCTGTTCGGCCCGGATCGGATCGGCGGGATCGAGGAACGCCATCTCGACCCCGGGCTCCTCCCGCAGCGGCTTAAGATCGAAGTCGGGAAAGCTCGGCGATCCGTCGGGCTTGTTGAAGTCGCCCGAGAGCGCGACGCGGAACGGAACCTCGGCCATCGCCGCCTCCGCCCTCAGGTACACGCCGCGCGCAGCTCGCCGATCGCGGCCGCGAGCGCGTCGTGCAAAACCCAGACGTCGCCCGAGTAGCAGACGAAGTCGAAGCCCTCCCGCCAGATCGCCGCCCCCTGCTCGACCGTCGGCACGAGGCGCCCCAGCGCCTTGTCGTGCTTGCGCGCCGCGGCGACGGTCTTGTCGATCGCCTCCCTGAACCTGGGATGGTCGAACTCGCCGGGGATGCCGAGCGAGACCGACAGGTCGAAATGCCCGACCCACAGGCAATCGACCCCGTCGATGGCCGCCATCGCCTCGGCGTTCTCGACGCCTTCCTCGGTCTCGATCTGGCAGAACAGCGTCGTGCGCCGATTGGCGGCAATGAACTTGTCGGCGATCGCGCCGGGGCGATAGCGGTCGTGGGCCACCTGGAGGGCGACGCCGCGCTTGCCGGCGGGGTGATATTTCACCGCCTCGACGATCCGGCGGACCTCCTCGGCGCTGCCGACCATCGGCAGCATCACGCCCTCGGCCCCCATGTCCATCGCGCGCGCGATGTGATGATACTCGCGCGAGGGCACCCGGATGATCGCCGGCAGGTCGGCGGCCTCGAAATAGCGGATCGCGCTCTTGACCGTCTCGAAGCCGAAGCCGGAATGCTCGAGATCGAACAGCACGAAGTCGCAGCCGGCCGACTTCAGGATATGCCCGATCCCCGGCGTCGCGAACTCGACGATGAAATGCCCGAGCTTGGCCGTCCTCGCGCCGGCCATCGCCTTCAGCCCCTGTTCGGCCATCCGATCCTCCCCCGGCGTCGTCTGTGCGACCGCTTTCCCCCAGAGGCTAGGCGGGTTCTCGCGACGTGTCAAAGACTGGCGTCGCCCAGGGCGCTCTCGGCTGGTGCATCGGAGGCCGCAAGCCGCTAGGCTCGGCTCCGACCGGAGGAGGCGGATGGGCGAGGGAAGCATGCTGCCGGCCGGCCCGCGCCCGCCCGATCCCGAGGCGGTTCGCGCGGCGGTGATCGCTGCTGCCCGCGGCTATTTCGCGGCGCGCCGGCTGCGCGTCGATGCCTTCGTCGATCGCTGGTTCACGCTGCGAGGCTCTCTCAGCCTGCACCGGCACGCGCTCGGCTGGGACGTGCTGCGCGCGCCCGCCAACGTGGCGCTGGCGCCGGTGCATGTGGCGGTGCGGCTTGGCGCGAGTGCCGCGGCGGCCGCGGGGCGGCCGCGCACGGCGGCACGGCTGCGCCGGCGCCGCGTGCTGCGCGAGACCGAGGTGATGCGCGCGGTCGAGCGGCTGATCCTGACGGAGCTGCTGGAACTGCCGGCGGCAGGCGAAGGCGAGGATGCGCTGCCGGTTCGCGAACCGCTACGTCGTGCCGTCCACCGCCTT
>JBBQRM010000385.1:0-3539 GCA_038214855.1 Rhodobacterales bacterium
CCGGATCTCGCGAGCTCGCGCGCCTGGGGCGTGCATACCTCGGCGCTGGAGCAATACGCCGAGCGGGTGGAGATCCTGAAGTCCACGATGGACGAGACGATGGCCGACCCCGCCTACAAGGAGGCGGTGACGGCGGCCGGCGTGCCCACTGAGTTCGTGACGCCCGGCGATCAGGAAGCCGCGATGCAGGAAGCCGCCGAGACGCGCGAGCTGGCGCTGCGCTATCGCGACCTTCTGACCGGCAGTTGAGCGCGGGCGCGCCGGAGGGGGTATCCGTTCCTTCCGGCGCTCCTCATCCGCTGCGCGGAGACGGGAAGCCGATGTCCGAACGCGAACCCAAGACGCCCATCGGGGCCGATCTCATCATTCCGGTGACGGCGGGCGCCTATGCGCTCTATTACGTCTTCTCGGTGCGGGACTTCCCCTTCGAGGCCCAGATCAGCGGCATGGCGCTCGCCGGGCTTCTCGGCATCCTGGTGCTGATCTACTTCGTCCGGGTAGCGCGCGGCTTCGCGGCCGGCCGGCTGTCGCCGGGCATCGGCCGCTTCTTCGGGCCGCGCGAATCGCGCGCGGCGCGGGCGGCGTTCGTCGGGCTGATCGTCGGCTTCATCCTGGTGGTGCCCTACCTCGGCTTCACCCTGACCACCTTCGCGTTCCTGGCGGCATCGTTCCTGATCGCCGGCGCGCGGCCGGTGCGCCGGGCGCTGATCGTCGCGGGCGCGGCGAGCCTGAGCGGGTGGCTGTTCTTCATCGTGCTGCTCGACACGCGGTTTCCCGAAGGCCCGTTCGAGCGGGCGATGGAGGCGCTCTTCTGATGGCGCTCGATCCCGGAACGCTGGCCGATCTCTTCCTCCATGCCTTCGGGCTCGCCTGGATCATCGTGCCGGCGGTGCTGATCGGCATCCTCATGGGGGCGATCCCGGGGTTCGCCGCGCACAATACCATCATCATCCTCCTGCCGCTGACGCTGGCACTCGATGTGGAGGTGGCGCTGACCTTCATGGTGGCGCTCTATTGCGCCTCGCATCTGGGGGGCGGGATTCCGGCGATCCTGGTCAACATCCCCGGCACCGGGGGTGCTGCGGCGACAACGCTCGACGGCTATCAGATGACCAAGAAGGGGCTCGCGAGCAAGGCGCTCGCCATGAGCTTCGTGGCCTCGGTGCTCGGCGGGCTGATCAGCTCGGTCGTCACGCTCTTCGCGCTGCCGGTGCTGTCGCGGGTCGGCTATTACGTGCACAGCGTCGAGCTGGTGGTCGTTATGCTCTTCGGCCTGGCGCTGATCGCCTCGATTGCGGCGAAGGACATGCTCAAGGGGCTGATCGCGGGGGCCTTCGGGCTGATGCTGGGGGCGATGGGAGCGGACCACATCTATGCGACGCCGCGCGGCACCTTCGGCATTCTCGAGCTCTTCGACGGTGTGCCGCTGGTGCCGGCGCTGATCGGGCTCTTCGCGATCTCCGAGGCGCTGGTGATGCTCGAGCAGAAGTCGCTGGTCGACGCCGGGGAAGCGAGCGTGCCACAGGCGACCTGGGGGCAGAGCCTGCGGGACACATTGGAGGCGCTGCGGCGCTGGTGGCTGATCACTTGGGCGAGCCTGCTCGGGCTGGTGATCGGCGTGTTGCCGGGGGCGGGGGCCTCGATCGCGGCCTTCGTCGCCTATCAGCAGGCGCAGTTCTTCTCGCGCACGCCGGAGCGCTTCGGCACCGGTTTCATCGACGGGGTGGCCGCACCCGAGGCCGCGAACAACGGCGTGACGACCGGGACGCTGGTGCCGCTTCTGGCCATCGGCGTGCCGGGGGGCAGCACCGCGGCGGTGATGATGGTGGTGCTGCAGTTCCACGGCTTCCCCTTCGGACCGCGGCTCTTCGTCGAGGCGCCGGAGCTCGCCTACGGGGTCATCGTGTCGATGGCGGTCTCCTACATCTTCATGATCTTCACCATCGTGCCGATGGTGCGCTACATGGCGCGGATCACCGTGGTCTCGACGATGTATCTGGCGCCGCTGATCGTGGCCTTCACGCTGGTCGGCGCCTTCGTGCCTCGCGGGTTCCTGTTCGACCTGGTGATCGCCTTCGCCTTCGGGATCATCGGCTACGTGGCGCGCAAGACCGGCTATCACGTGGCGGCGATCCTGATCGGGGTGATCCTCGGGCCGCTGATCGAGCGCTCGTTCCTGCTGGCGATGCGGATCTCGGGGGGCGATCCGATGGTGATGTTCTCCTCGACGCTCGGCAACGTGCTCTGGGTTCTCCTGATCCTGAGCCTGACGCTGCCCTCGGTGACGAAGTGGCTGCGCGGGCGCGGCGCCGCGCAGGTCCGGCGATGACCGCGGCACTGGCCCGCGGCGTCCGGGAGATCGGCCGGCTCGACATCGCCGGCGGCGGGCAGGTGGTGGTCGAGGGCGACCATGTCTTCATCGGCCACATGAAGCCGCCCTATGGGACCTCCATCGTCGACGTCTCGGACCGCGAGAACCCGCGGCTCGCGGCCGAGATCCGGCTCGAGGGGGATGCCTCGCACACCCACAAGGTGCGCGTGGTCGGCGATCTGATGATCACCAACGTCGAAGAGAACGACCGCCACGCCAAGCGCCGGGCGCGCGGCATCCCGGCGGCAGAGACGGCACTGCGCGACGCGCTCGGACGCGAGCCGGCCGAGGCGGAGGTGGCGCAGCGCGTTGGGGCGGCCGAGGCCGAGATACCACGGCTGCGGACGCTTACGGGCGCGACCTACGGGGAGGGAGGCTTCAGGGTCTGGGACATCGCCGAGCGCAGCCGCCCGCGTCTGCTCACGCACCACCGCACCGGCGGCGTGGGGGTGCATCGCTTCGATATGGATGCGCGCCACGCCTACATCTCGACCGAGATGGAGGGCTACGTCGGCAATATCCTCGTGGTCTACAACCTGGGCGATCCGGCGCGTCCGCGGGAGGTGTCGCGCTGGTGGATGCCGGGGCAGCATGTGGCGAGGGGCGAGCGTCCGCACTGGGAGGGGACGAAGAACCGCCTGCACCACGCGATGCGCTGCGGCGACGAGCTGTGGGCGGCGGTCTGGAATGCCGGGCTGCGAGTGATCGACGCGCGCGACATCGGCAACCTGCGCACGCTCGGCGCCTACGACTACCACCCGCCCATCCCCGAGCCCACGCACACCGTCATGCCCTTCGAGGCGCCCATTGCCGGCCGGCGTATCGCCGCGGCGATCGACGAGGAGCACGAGCACGCGCACGGACGGCTGCGGGGGTTCCTGTGGTTCTTCGACGTGAGCGATCTCTCCGTGATCAAGCCGCTGTCGATCTTTGTACTCGGCGAGGATGCCTCGCCCTACAGCGCGGCACCGGGGCGGTTCGGGGCGCATCAGTTCCACGAACGACTCGACAGCACGCTCGTCTACGCCGCCTGGTTCTCGGGCGGCCTGCGCATCATCGACGCGCGCGATCCGATGCTGCCCGAGGAAGTAGGATTCTTCATCCCCGAACCGCTGGGCGATGAAGCCGCCCCCCAGTCCAACGACGTGGCGGTGGGCGAGGACGGGGT
>JBBQRM010000386.1:0-3538 GCA_038214855.1 Rhodobacterales bacterium
ACTGCAACAGCGCCTGAACATAGACAAGATAGGTGATCGTCGTGCTCGCCGTCCCTGGCCCGCCGTTGGTTGTCACGAGGATCTCGGCGAAGACCGACAGCAGAAAGATCGTCTCGATCAGGATAACGACGGTGATCGCGCGGGAGAGGTGCGGCAGGGTGATGTAGACGAATTTCGAAACCGTCCCCGCCCCATCCATCTCGGCGGCCTCCATCTGGTCCTGGTCAAGCGACTGCAGCGCGGTGAGCAGGATCAGCGTTGCAAAGGGCAGCCATTGCCAGGCGACGATGATGATGATCGATGCGAGAGGCGCCTGCCCCAGCCAGTCGTAGGGCGTCAGCCCGAAGACCTGGGCGATCCAGGCGAAGAGCCCGTTGACGGGATGCATCAACAGGTTCTTCCAAACCAGCGCGGTGACGACCGGCATCACGAAGAAGGGTGCGATCACCAGCAGGCGCACCACCGTCTGCCCCCAGAACGGCTGGTCCATCAGGATCGCGACGAAGACGCCGCCGATCACGGTGATCGCGAGCACGCTGCCGACCATCACCAGCGTGTTGCGGAAGGCGGTGGTGAAGGCGGGATCGGTGAGGAAATACCTGTAGTTCTCGAACCAGACGAAGCTCTCGTTGCCCGGCATCAGCAGGTTGTAGCGGAGCGTCGAGAAGTAGAGGGTCATCGACAGCGGGATGATCATCCAGGCGAGCAGCAAGAGGATCGCCGGAGCCGTCATCAGCCGCGCCGCCGCGCGCGTATGGAGCGTCGCCATACCAGAAGCCTCCGAGAGAGTGCGGACGGGGCCGGAACGCTGGATTCCGGCCCCTCGCGGCCTACTTCAGATAGCCGCCGCGCTGCATCTCGCGGGTCGTCAGCGCCTGGGCCTGGGAGAGCGCGTCATCGACGCTCGTCTGCCCGGCGAGCGCCGCCGAGAACTGTTGGCCCACCGCCGTGCCGATCGCCTGGAACTCCGGGATCGCCACGAACTGAATGCCGGTGTAGGGCACGGCGTCCACAGTCGGCTGGTTCGGGTCCGCCGACAGAATCGAGTCGAGCGTCATCTGCGCGAAGGGCGCCGCCTCCTGGTACTCCTGGTTCTCGTAGAGCGAGGTGCGGGTGCCCGGTGGCACGTTCGCCCAGCCATCCTTATCGGCCACGAGGTTGAGGTACTCCTTGGACGTCGCCCATTCGATGAAAGTCTTGGCCGCATCGACATTGTCCGACCCGGCGGGTATCGCGAGGCTCCACGCCCAGAGCCAGTTGCCGCGCTTGCCCTTGCCCGTGTCCGGCGCGAGCGCGAAGCCCACCTGATCCGCGACCTGGCTTTCGTCGGGGTTGGTTACGAAGGAAGCCGCCACGGTCGCGTCGATCCACATCGCGCATTTGCCGGTCTGGAACAGCGCGAGGTTCTCGTTGAACCCATTCGAGGACGCGCCCGGAGGTCCGGCTTCGTTCATCAGGTCGACGTAGAACTGCAGAGTCTCCTTCCACTCGGGGCTGTCAAACTGGGGCTGCCAGTTCTCGTCGAACCAGCGCGCGCCGAAGGAATTGGCGGTCGCCGTCAGGAAGGCCACGTTCTCGCCCCAGCCCGCCTTGCCGCGCAGGCAGATGCCGTAGGTCTCTGTCGCCGGGTCGGTGAGCTGGCGCGCGGCGTCGGCGATGAACTCCCAGGTCGGCGCATCGGGCATTTCCAGCCCCGCCGCCTCGAACAGGTCCTTGCGATACATCACCATCGAGCTCTCGCCGTAGAAGGGCGCGGCATAGAGTACTCCATCGACGCTGAGTCCGTCACGGATCGGCTTGATCAGGTCTTCCTCGTCGTATTCGGGGCCGAATTCCAGCGGCACCAACCACTCCTGCTTGGCCCAGATCGGCACTTCATAGGTGCCGATGGTCATCACGTCGTACTGGCCGCCCTTCGTGGCGATATCGGTGGTGACGCGCTGGCGCAGGATGTTTTCTTCGAGCGTCACCCAGTTGACCGTGATGTCCGGGTGCTTCTCGGCAAAGTCCGAGGAGAGACCCTGCATCCGGATCATGTCGCCGTTGTTGACCGTGGCGATCGTGATCTCCTGCGCCGAGGCGGCGGTGGCGAGGGCTAGGGCCGACGCCCCCAGAAGAAGGCTGAAAGGTCGCATTGTTCCTCCGAGTCTGCCCGAAGCGGGCAATTGTTGTTCTTGTGGGCAATTGACCGTGCCGCTGCTCCGCTGTCAACGGTTTCGTGCAGCGACCGTCCCTGCAGCGACGTCCAGCAGCGCCTCGGCCGTCGCCTCGTCAGTGATCAGCGCGTTGATGAGCCGCCCGTGCAGCGCCGCACGCAATGCCGGCAGCTTGCGCGGCCCCTTGGCCAGCGCCACCACCCGCGCACGGTCGCGCGACGGGAGCGGCGCACTAGCGGTGCGCGTGTTCGGCCCCTCTGCCAGCAACCGGCCCTGCGCATCGAAGATCCAGCCGCAGATCTCGCCCACCGCGCCGCGCGCCCGGACCGCCGCCACCTCCTCGGCGGCGAGGAACCCGTCGCGCATCAAGGGGGGCGCCTCGTCCATCTCGCCGATGCCGACGAAGGCGACGTCCGCGGCGGCGGCGAGATCGAGCGTCGACCGGATCAGCCCCTGCGCATGCAATAGAGCCCGCTCGCGCGGCGATCCGGCGAAGACCGGCAGCGGCATGGGGAAATGCCGTGCCTCCACCGCCTCAGCCATCGAGAAGATCACGTTGTAGTAGGCGGCCGAGCCGTCGGGGCCGATGTTGCCGGTCAGCGATACGATCCGGTGCCGGGGACATATGACCCGCGGCAGCAGATCCACAGCAGCTTTCAGCGTGCGCCCGGTACCCACGGCCATCACGATGGGCCGCTCCTTTGCCAGCCAAAGGCCGATCGCTCGGGCGCCGGCCTCGCCGAGACCGGTGGTGCCGTCGCCTTCCCCCGGCGCGCTCGGGACCACCTCGGCCTCCTTGAGCCCGAAGCGCGCGCGGAGTGCCTGGGCGAAGTCGAGGCAGCGGGCGATCGGATGCTCGAGCGTCACCCGCACCAGCCGCTCGGACACCGCGAGCGAGACCAGCCGCTGCGCCACCTGCCGTGAGATGCTCATGTGCGCCGCGATCTCGTCCTGCGTCTTGCCGGCGACATAGTAGAGCCAGCCGGCGCGGGCGGCGTCGTCGAGCCGGGTGGCGGGGGATCGCAGCTTGGCCATTGCCTCTCCGGCACCGCCGGGCACGGCGGAGCTTGCGCCCGGAACCTAGGCAAATACCCGCGGTTCTGGCAAGCTCCGCGGCCGCGCAGCCACGGCTCCGAACTCATATGACAGGTGACAGGGGAGCGATTTGCTGAATCGATGCGGCGCCTTGAATCGGAGCCGCCATGTCACCGTCGCCAGAGAGACTGCCCCGCAGGTCGCGCCTCGCCGCGCTGCTCAACCACTTCTCGCAGGTGGAGGACCCGCGCGACGTGCGGCGGATCCTGCATCCACTGCCGGAGGTGCTCTTGCTCGTGGTCTGCGGGACCATCGCCGACTGCGACGATTACGAGGACATCGCCGCC
>JBBQRM010000387.1:0-3526 GCA_038214855.1 Rhodobacterales bacterium
CGTAGGCTTGGGCCGCCTCGTCATAGCGGCGGGCGGCGAAATGCTCGTCGCCGGTCTCCTTGAGCGAGGCGGTGGAGCGGTGCATCTGGTTCATCGCGTGGCTTTCCGTTCCCGGTGCACGTCGGCCGCCGGAACGGCCGCCTTTGCGTCGGCCGCCGGAACGACGGCGGGTTTGGCATCCCCGGCGGGCCGGGTTGCCCATTTACGCGCCGGCGGCATTACCCGTGCCGGCGGAGCGGCGACGATGCTGCCTGCGGGCACGTTGGTCATCACCACGGCGTTTGGACCGATCACCGCGTCGTCGCCGATGCGGATCGGGCCCATCAGCACCGCGCCCGCGCCGACCTCGATCCGGTCGCCGAGCACCGGCGCACCGGAGCGGGTGCCGGCGCGCAGGCTGCCGATGGTGACCCCCTGGCGCAGCAGGCAGTCATCGCCGATCACCGCGCGGGGATGGATGACGATGCCGTGCTGATGGGCGAGCTTCAGCCGCCGGCCGAGCCGGGTCCGGGTGGACAGCTCCATGCCGTAGACGCGGCGGGTGAACCCGGCGAGAAAGCCGTGGACGAGCCGCACCGGCACGCGGAGGACCTTCCAGCGCAGGCCGTTGCCCCAGAGCCCGAGCCGGTAGGCAGCCAGGCTCTGGAACCCCGGCGACCAGAACGCGCGGTCGTGGGTGCGGTAATCCTCGCTCACATACTGCCGCAGCGCGCGGAACGAGTCGATCGACAGAGGGGCGGGACCGGTCATCGCCCGTCCTCGGGCGTGACTGAAACCCGCCCGTCCTCGGGCGTGACTGAAACTCGCCCGTCCTCGGGCGGGCAAGAGGCGGCCTCGCAAACTCGGATCGTCATCGACTGATACATCGGCTCGCTTTCACTCTCGTGCGCTGCGGCTCGGGTAGCGGCCGCGACAGGGCGGCCCCCGCCGCAGCGATCCCCGCTGCCCGCGGCCGGGCGGGGACCCCACCCGGCCCATGCTGCTCCCGCACACCGAATTCTACCTCCAGTATATCCCAAACCCCGGAACGTGACACCGCAACAATGCCGGATTCTGCCCTGATATTAACCAGTCATGCGATTTTCGCGACTTTCTAGCCGGCGAGCGCTGCAACCATGCTGCGAAACTCGGCGCAGACCCGGTCGTCGGAGCTGCGCGCCGCGACCTGTGCCATGATCGCCTCGGCGCGCCGCCATTCCGGTCCGCCGAAGGCCGCGGCGATCCCGGCCATGTCGTATTCGAGCCGCGCCGGATCGGGGCTGCGGACATAGAACGGATAGTCGTCGCCGAGATAGGCGACCGCGTCCTCGTCCTCGCGCCCGACCGCGACCACCGCGCCGCAGCGCGCGGCGACGAACCCCTTGAGGAAGGGCTTCCAGCCGTCGTGCGCCTTGGACCGGCGCACGATCCAGTGGCAGTTGTAATGCGGCAGAGCGTCGAGCCAGGACATCTCGACCTTCGAGGTGTCGATGCCGATCATCTCGATCATCCGCCCCAGGCTCGGCGGCCGGTGGGTGTTGGCGAGATAGCCGAAATAGCCCACCCGCAGCCGGTCCTTCGGCGGGGTCATCGGCCGGATCTGGGCGTTCACGTGGTGGGTGACCATGAAGGCGGGGGTGCCGGGATGCAGCCGCGCGAGATCGAGCGTCTGGCGGTGCGAGAGCGTCATCGAGGCGTCGGTCACCGCGAGCTTCACCGGGTCGGGCAGCATGTCGTCCCAGGAGCCCACCACCGCGGCGTTGCGCCGGCGCAGACCTTCGATCTCGTCCGCGGAATGGACCTCGAGCGCGCCCTTGGTCAGCACCACCACGCGGTCCTCGATCCCGTCGAGATCGCTGGTGTAGACCATGTCGATCTCGCCCGCGTAGCGCCGGGCCACCATCTCGCTCAATTGCCGGCCGCGCAGGAAGGTCGAGGCCGAGGCCGCGTATTTCTCCGCATAGACGCAGGCGACCCGCAGCGGGCGGGTCCGCACCGCAGGCGCGGAGGGCGCCCCGGGCGATATCCGCTGCCGCCGTGCCAAAAAGGCGTTGTCCTCGGCGGAGCCGAGCGTCGCGGGCAGGGTGCGCGGCAGGACCGGCGCGGGGGCGGCGGGATCGTTGAGCGCGCCGTAGAGGCTGATCGCGTCGAGCCCGGGACCGGGGGCGGTGCGGTGGTGGCGCTGCCACCACGCCTCCATCAGCGCCCGCACCTCGGGGGCGGCGTGCCGGCGCCAGATCGCCCCGGTGTCGAAGACGCCGCCGCCGGGGTGGAGCCGGGCGCGCTCCGTCTCCTGCGCCTGGGCGAGCACCGCGGGGTCGCCGGGCGCCTCGAGGCTCAGGTGGCGCTCGACGAGGTCCTGCCAGTCGCTGCCGCCGGGATGGCGCCAGAGCACGAGATCGTGGGGGAGGAGCCAACGGCCGAGCAGCGTGTGGAGATTGCCCACGATCCAGCGGTCGGGGTCGAGATAGAGCGAAGCCTCCGCCTGCGGGACCGCCTCCGCCAGGGCCCGGTGCGCCAGGATCCGGCACCAGGCGGCGCGGGAGGCCTCCGCGACCGGCGGGGTGCAGGTCACCACCTCCCAGCCGGGGGCGGCGCGATCCGCCCGGTCGCTCAGGCAGACGAAGCGCAGGCCGGGGATCGTGGGAAAGACCGGCAGCGGCGCGGGCGCGTCGCCGAAGGCGGCGGTGTAGACGACGAGGTGCTGCGCCTCCGCCTCGGGCAGGTCCGCGGGTCGGTCGCGTGCGGGCACCGCCAGATCGACCGGGGCGACGCGCGGCAGGCGCAGCAGCACCGCCGCGGCCCCTCGCCGGGCGCAGGCCGCGGGCGCGAGAAACAGCGGCGCCGCCGCCTCCCAGCCGCGGGTGCGCGCAACCAGCATCGCCTCGGCCTGCGCCGGGAAGGCGGCTCCCGGCGCCAGCCGCCGGAGCCCGCGCACCAGGCGCAGGCCGGGGCCGGGGGCGACCTCCACACCGCGGCGCAGGGCCTCCAGGAACCGCAGCCGCAGCCGGTGAGGGGCACCGCGAACCGCCGCGGCCGCGGTCCCGATCTCCTGGCGGAGCACGAGACCGACGCGCGCGAAGACCCGGCGGCGCAGGCGCCGGCGCACCGCGAGCGGTGCCGCGGACGCCGCGGCGCGCGCTCCGGGATCGCTCGGGGATGAAGCCATCACGGCAAGTCTCTCCTCGGTCTCGCGAATGCCCGTCGGGGCTCCTTGGGCTAACATGATCATGCCAATGAGAAAATAGCCCCGCCGCGGGAAATCTCCCCTCCGGCTCGCGCGGCGATGCGCGCATTCCCGCCGGACCCCATGTTTTCAAGGCGCTGGCACCGGTCCGGGGCCGTTAAGGACGGGTGAAGATCGTGATGGGCGCGGGCGCGCCCTTGCAGCTAGAACGTGAGAGGAACGGAGCTGGACAACCCGGCGCTGCGCTGAGACCCGGACGCGCCGGTTGACGCAGGCGGCGCACCGCACCAGACCCGGTGCGGCTCGGGGGGCGCGCATGCTTGGAGAAATGCGCGCGGGCGCGCGCAGGGGATCGGAGGG
>JBBQRM010000388.1:0-3524 GCA_038214855.1 Rhodobacterales bacterium
CGCCCAGACCAGCCGCGCGCCGCGCACCGCCTCCGCCTCGCCCACCGGCACCAGCCGAAATGCCGCCAGCCCCGGTGCGAACAGGCTGCTCGACAGCCACCCCGCCCCGATCAGCGCCAGCACGAAGCCGGGCAGGTCGAACAACCGCACCGTCCCCGACCGCCCGGTCAGCGCCTCGGGGGTGAGGGCCGCGAAGATCAGCCCGACCGCGACCACCGGCAGGATGAGCCGGGTCGCATTGCGCAGCGCCACCAGCCAGGCGATCGCGCGCGGCTCGCGCGCCTCCCTCAGCCGCCGCTCGATCCAGCCGGTCAGCCCGCGCCGCAGCAGGATCGTCACCGCGAGCCCCACCGCCAGCAGCCCGAGGTTCAGCGGCAGCCGCCAGGCAAGCGCCGCCCGCCGCTCCGGGTCCTCCGCCAGCGCCGCGAGCGTGGCCATGCCGCGGTCGCGGGCCGAGGCCAGGGCCGCCTCGGCCGCGCGCCAGGTCGCGGGCCTCAAGGGACTCGGGCCAAGCGTCGTCAACTCTGTGGCGAGCTGGTCCCAGATCTCGCGCTCGAGGGCACGCAGCACCGTCTCGAGCCGGTCGCGCGCCTCCCCGGCCTCGAGCAACGGCACCTTCGCCTCGGCCACCGCGGTCTGCAGCGCCGTGCGCCGCTCGCGCAGGTCCTGCGGCTCCTCCGAACCGTCCTCCGGCGCCGGACCGAGCGCGTCCAGCCGCGCCTGCGCCTCGGCCACCGGCTCGGCGGACGCGCGCTCGAAGGCCGCGAGCTCGCCGCGCAGCCGCAGCAGCCGCTCGCGCAGCGCCTCGATCTCGTCGGCCTCGCGCAGCCCGCCCGCGACGGTCTCCTCGGCGCCCTCCACCGTGCGGGCGAGATCGGCGAGGAACGAATCGTCCTGCGCCCAGGAGGGCGCGGCAAAGGCCAGGCAGAGGAGGAGGGCGAGGAGCCGCGCCAGCCCCGCCCGCGCCCGGTCAGCCCGCATGAACGTCCGGGATGTCCCGCCGCCGTGCCTCGAGCCAGTCCGGCACCGGCAGTCCCTTTGAGCGCAGGAATTCCGGGTTCCACAGCTTAGACTGATAGCGCGTGCCGTAGTCGCACAGGATCGTCACGATCGTATGCCCCGGCCCGAGGTCGCGCGCCATCCGCATCGCGCCGGCCACGTTGACGCCGCTCGAGGCGCCCAAGCACAGCCCCTCCTGGCTGAGCAGATCGAAGACCACCGGCAGCGCCTCGGCATCGGGGATGCGGTACGGCAGATCCACCTCCAGCCCCTCGAGATTGGCGGTGATCCGCCCCTGCCCGATGCCTTCCGTAATCGATGAGCCCTCCGAGCGCAGTTCTCCATTGGCGAAATAGCTGTAGAGCGCCGCGCCCTCGGGGTCGGCGAGGCCGATCTTGATCGCGGACTTGCGCGCCCGCAGCCCCTCGGCCACGCCCGCGAGCGTCCCGCCCGAGCCCACCGCGCAGATGAAGCCGTCGATCGAACCCCCGGTCTGGTCCCAGATCTCGGGTGCGGTCGTCTCGACATGGGCGCGCCGGTTCGCGACGTTGTCGAACTGGTTGGCCCAGACCGCACCGTTCTCCTCCGACTTGGCCAAGGCCTCCGCCAGCCGCCCGGAATAGCGCACGTAATTGTCGGGATCGGCATAGGGCTTGGCCGCCACCTCGACGAGATCGGCGCCGGCCAGGCTCAGCATGTCCTTCTTCTCCTGGCTCTGCGTCTCGGGGATTACGATGACGGTGCGAAACCCCATCGAAGCCCCGATCAGCGCGAGCCCGATCCCGGTGTTTCCGGCGGTGCCCTCGACGATGGTGCCGCCGGGTCGCAGCCGGCCCCGCTCCACCGCGTCGCGGATGATCCCCAGCGCCGCGCGGTCCTTGACCGACTGGCCGGGGTTCATGAATTCGGCCTTCCCGAGGATCTCGCACCCCGTGGCCTCGGAGGCCCGGCGCAGCCGGATCAGCGGCGTGTTGCCCACCGCGTCGGGCAGGTCGCGGGCAATGCTCATCGGTTCCTCCGCCAGGCGCCGCGCGTCTCGCGGGCAGTCGCTCGGCCCCGGGCTTACCTGCTTCGGGCCTCGCCATCAAGCGGGCCGGGCGGCCCAGCCCATTCCGCCGCGAGCCGCGCGTGGTGCTGGCCCAGCCACAGGAGCGGGATCAGGAGCGGCGCGTTGCGCGCGACGCCGCCCTCCACCAGGTCCAGCGCCTCGCCGAGCGGCAGGACGAGCACGCGGATGTCCTCGGCCTCGGACGCGAGGCCGTGCGTACCGCCGGCCGCCCCCAGGTCCGCCTCGGCCACGAAGGCGGTGACATGCTCGGCCGAGATGCCCGGCGAGGTGTAGTAGCCGGCCACCCGCCGCATCCGCCCGAGCGGCAGCCCCGCCTCCTCGCGCGCCTCGCGCCGGGCTGTCGCCTCACTGGTCTCGCCCGCATCGATACGCCCGGCGATCGCCTCGAGAAACCACGGGCCAGGGTCGCATCGGGCCAGCGCGCCGGGCCGGAACTGTTCGATCAGCAGCACCGCACCCCGCTCTGGGTCGAACGGCAGCACCGTCACCGCGTCGCCCGAGGCAAAGACGGCGCGGAAAACCACCTCCGACATCGCCCCGTCGAAGCGCCGGTGCCGCAGCCGGTGCTCCTCCACCCCGAAGAACCCGGCATAGGCGCGCACCGGCGGCTCCGCCTCGACATCTTCGGCGCCGAATCCCCGCCCCGGACCCGCGGGCGGCGCCGGGCCTGTCCGCGCCCGCGCCCGCGCGAAGGCGCGAAACGCGATGCCGGGGACGAGCGCCGCCATCTCCTGCGGCGCGCGCCGGCCGAAATGGTCCATCACCTCGCGCGCCGTCTCCTCGAACCTCGCCAGCGCCAGCGCATCCTGCTTCTCCCAGGACCGCGCGCCCTCCGCCTCGCCCAGACGCCAGACGAGGGCCGGAGCTGCCCCGGACCCGCCGCGCACGGCGACCGCGGCTGGCTCCGCCCCGAGCGCGCGCATCAGGAAGTCGAGCCGGATACCGGTCTCGGCCCCGAGCCGAACCAGACGTCCCGCCACCTGCGCCCCCACCGACGCTGCGAGGCCGGTTCGCGTTCCCGCATCCACGAGCGCATATCCCTCGAGCACCGCCTTCTGCCCGGCCGAGCCGTCCGCTCCGGTCCCGAGGAGGCCGAGCAGACCGGCCTCGAGCATGGCTGCGGGCAGAAAGACCTCCGACATCGGCACCTCCTTCCCGGCGGGCCAGCCACCGGAGCCCGCCCAATGCCCGCAGCCATCTTCGGCGACGCGGTGATCCGCTTCGCCGCCGGCATCGTATCGAGGTCATACGTCGCAGGTCGAGTCGCTTACCGAGGGTGGGCCGTCATGGCAGTTCCGCAGATGCATCGAGATCGCGCCGGCTGCGCGTCGGAGGCAAATGCAACCAAGGCGCTGCTGGCCGACTACGCGAGCGGCGCGCTCGGCCAGGGGCTGAGCCTGGTGGTCGCTGGACACCTCACCTTCTGTCCGGCCTGTCGCAGGCGGGTCGCGCGGCT
>JBBQRM010000389.1:0-3518 GCA_038214855.1 Rhodobacterales bacterium
TCCGCGATGTCTTCTCCGGCTGCTGCAACCGAAGCACCAGGTCGATCAATTCGTCCTTCGAAAGTCGCTGCAAATCACCGCGATCCATATCCACATGGATTCAGGCTTCGAGACCGATGGCAAGGGGGGTGGGTAATTACGGCGTTTGTGCGAGACGGCTTAGCCCGGGTGCCGTGTGGTGCGGCCGTCAATCGCAGAGTGGCGGATCTTCTGCGCCACATGGGGTGTGACGCAGGCCTGCCGCAGATCCTTGACGAAATCTGCGCAGTCGTAGCCCTTGTCGGCGCCGACCCTCAGCTGGCCGGTCGAGCCCGGCGAATGTCGGTTCACAGCGGCGGAGGCCGGACGCCCCCCAAGTCCCGGACTTGCCGCCGTCAAGGAGTGAAGCTGATTTCGATCAGGCGCCAGGCGCGCTCCGGTTCGCCGGGTCAGTAATCGCGCGCGCTCACGCGTTCATGGGGGGCGCTGACGCCGCGCAATTCGGCGAGGATGTATCGCCCGCTCTCGCGCAGTCGCACGTCGCTTCCCGGGAAGCGGTCCTCGAGGTGCCGGCGCAGTCGCACCGCGTCGTCGGCGGGGCCGGTTCCGCCCAACTTGCGCGGCATGCCGTCGATCAACTCGGCCGTCGCGGCGCGCGCGGCGCGAAAGCCGTCGTGGACGATGTCGAGCGCGATCAGGAGCGCGGCCAGCGAATCGGCCCACCAGAAGCCGAAGCCGACCCCCAGGATGCCCACGATCGCCGCCACTCCGGTCATCCAGTCGGCCTTCTGCATGAGGGCGTCGGTGTGCAGGACCTTGTCCTGGATGCGACGCGCGACCGGCTGCTTCATCCGGACCCAGGATCACCGGCGGCACGACCGAGTAGGCAAGGGCTGCGATCATCACCCAGCCGATCCAGATGGTCTCGCCGAAGAGGGTGATCGGTCCGATCGTGGGATGCTCGCCTGCGATCAGCTTCATGCCGGAATCGTAGATCAGGTACGCCCCCATGAAGGCGAGCGCGCAGGCTGCCGCGAGGAAGGCGAGGCTGTTCGCACGCCGGAAGCCGTAGTGAAAGCGCGGATTCGGATCCTTGCGCTCGAAACGTACGGCGACAAGGAAAACGATGGCGGGGACGAGACCGAGGATGTCCTCGATCCAAGCCGACTTCATGGCCTGGCTCGACCCCAGCACCAGGAACAGTAACGCGATGATGGACGCCTGCCAGCCGAGCGTCCACCATTCCAGCCGCACAGCGCGGTGGATGTCAGCCTCGATCTCAGGGGGAAAGTCGCTCACGACACGTCCCCCTTCATCACGCGGGTTACGAAGATCAACCAGCGGTTCTCGCCCGGCCGCACCATGGCACGCAGCACCGGATGGTCCTGCGGTGGATCGACCGCGCGCGCCGGGCCGGTCAGGGCAACGCGACCGCTCCACGGCGTCGCCTTGGCGAACTCCCCGATCACGATGTCGAGCTCGCCCTCCTCGAGGCGCTCGACGAGCGCCTCGGTGGTTCCCTCCTGAAGACTTGTGCGCACATTCAGGGCCTGCGCGATCTGCCGGGCCAGAGCCGCTTCGCGTGCCCCGTTGCCGCCTGCCACGACGCCGGCCCGCATTGCGCCGCTGGTGCGCATGGACTCCATCGTGCCCGATATGTCGTCTGGGAAATCGTCGCATCCGGCGAGGCTCAAAACAACGAAAGCGACAGCCGAAATCGGGCGCTTGAAGATATCCATTCCGCCTCCTTGCCATAGATGCCGCTCGGCGCGCGCCCTCTGACCGACGACCATTCCGGTAGAACGGCTGCGTGCCTCCAACCATTCGGAACGTGTCCCGGTTCCGACGACACAAGTCGCGGTAGCGGCTGGTATAGCGCGCCGAGCTATGGCCGTATCTGAGTGTCGCACCCGCATCACGCCGCCCGGTCTACGGCATCGCCGACGGCGACGCGGTCGCTGGATGTGACGCGACGCACGTTCGGGCGGTGCCCGGCGGAGGGGGCCTATGCGTCGGGGCGGCGGCTGCGGGCCCGGGCCGGCGGCCCGGACAGCCGGGACGCCCGGGACCTGGCGCTGGCCCGGGACGCGCGCCGGGCGCCCGCCGAGGATGTCCGCTGGGACGAGGACCGGCCCGAGCCGCAACCGCTGGCAGCACCCCGCGCCGCGGAGTAGCACCGCCTGCTCAAGGTTGAGCAAATCGGTAAACTACTGTTATTGCTTCCGTTAAAGCAGTCCATTAACCACAGGGAAAGGATTTGGGGCTGTTTCTCACGCGTCGCTCATGCCGGACGGCAACCGCATTGGGGTAGCCGTGACGGGATTAAGGCGGTGCCAGTTCATCTCCGGTTCCGTCTGGCGGGGCGGTGGAGCGGGTCAAGTGCCCCGCGGACTCGTGGCAGCCGTGCCGAAGCAGGCGGAGCTGGCAGCCAGCTAGGGGCGGCAGGTGACGGCTGTGCGGGGCGGAGCGAACTTTGATGTCGCGGCCGGATCTGGCCCAAGGCCGTCATTGCGCCGAGGTTGAGCGTTGCGGCACAACATCTCGTTCACGGCCACGTCCGCCCCAAGGGTTTGGTTGGCCGCATCCAGTGGAACGCGGAGGCGACGCATAGGATCGTTTTGCATCGGCTCGGCCGCGTAGGCCTGATAGGCTGCCCGGGAGCTAAGGCCCCGGTTCCTCGACTGACGGAGAAAGTGGTGGCGGATCAACGGCGATACGGGGCCTACCCTGGCTTTCGCGGCTACGCCGCGTCGACCTTCAAGCGCCTGCCTCGCGAGCGGAAGCTTGAGGTCATTCAGAACTGGTTCGACGGCCACTACGAGGATCCGGCCAATCGAGTCTCCTACAATACCAGGGAGGGCGGCTACCTTTGGGTGCCCGGCCCTCGGACCCAATGACGCCGACATCGAGATCCAGGAAGAGTTCAGCGACGTCGCCGATTTCGACGTGATGATGGAAGCCGTGGATGAGGTTCAGTCGGACGGCATCCTGGACTGGGCCTCAAAGGACTACTTTCGACAGATTGACGAAGAAGTCGCGAGGGAGAAAGACGAGGAGGACCAAGAGGGGTTCCCTTACACACTTCCATTTTCCCTTGGCGGCCGGCCGACCGCCGGCACGGCGCCGATTTTCTCTAATGCATCTGGAGGAAGGCCAACCGCTGGCGGTCCGTATCCGCCCCGCGGTGCGGTCGAGCCCGGCGTCTTTGAGGAGGACCCCCTCGATGAGGGTACAGCGCGTCGGGAGATGCTCGGGCGCTTAGCCCATCTTGAGCAGATGGTTGCGCCTCTAGTCGCTCACGTAGGCATGGTGGGGCACAATGGGCCGCCCGGGCCAATCGAGGATCCAGAACTCCCAGAGCGGCAGCCGGACCCAAACGAGCCGCCACTCACTGCTCGAGACATCGCCGTCATCGCACGCGCCATAGGTGAGGTGCGCCGCGAAGCCGACAGCGGCACGCCGAACGTTGCCGTCATCGAAGCGAATGAAGGTGTCCTCGCAAGAGCTGGCGGATATCTCCTCCGCCTCTGTGACATGGC
>JBBQRM010000390.1:0-3518 GCA_038214855.1 Rhodobacterales bacterium
AGCAATCCTTCGCCGAGATCGGCGCGGAGATGACCATCTCCAACCTGCCACCGGCGGTGATGTGGGGGGAATACTGGCTGCAGTCCGAGTTCGACAGCGTGGTGGTCGGCATCTCGTTCCTGACCGGGCCGGATCCGGACACGTCGGACTATTTCAAGTCCACCTCGATTCCGGTCCAGGGCGGCGCAGGGCAGAACACCTTCCAATACGCCAACCCGGAGGTGGATGCGCTGCTCGACGAGGGCGGCGCGCAGTTCGTGCCGGAGGAGCGGCGCGAGACCTATGTCGCGATCCAGAAGATCATGCGCGAGGACCTGCCGTTCCTGCCGCTGTTCCAGTACGCCAACGTCCGGGGCTACAAGACCGGGCTGGAGGGGTTCGAGCCGAACGTGAACGTCCGGATCGAGAGCTGGAACGTCAACACCTGGAAGTGGACGTAGGGTAAGCCGCCGCCGCTCCGCGCTCGCGGGGCGGCGACGAAGCCGAAGGGGGGTCGATGTCGCGCTATCTCGCCCGCCGGCTCATGCAGAGCCTGGTCCTTCTGGTGCTCGTGTCCATCGTGGGCTTCGCGGTGCTCAACCTGGCGCCGGGCGGGCCGCTGTCGCAGTTCGCACTGACGCCGGGGATGAGCGAGGCGGATCTGGCGCGGATCGCGGCGCAGATGGGGCTGGACCGGCCGCTGCCGGTTCAGTATTTCGAATGGTTCTCGCGGCTCTTCGTCGGCGACTGGGGCAACAGCTTCCGCGACGGGCGGCCGGTGCTCGAGGTGATCGGACGGCATCTGTTCGCGACGCTGCTGCTGATGCTGTCGTCCACGGTGATCTCGGTGGGACTCGGGACGCTGGTGGGGGTGATGGGTGCGACGCGCCGCTATTCGCTCTTCGACTACACGGCGACGGTTCTCGCGATGGTGGCGCTGTCGATCCCGACCTTCTGGTTCGGGCTGGTCGCGATCTACGTGTTCGCGCTCGAGCTCGGCTGGCTGCCGGCGGGCAACATGTACACGATCGGCGACCGGTCCTTTGTCGATTATGTCGAACATCTGATCCTGCCCTCGGTGGTGCTGGCGCTCGTCAACGTCGCGATCTGGTCGCGCTACATGCGCAGCGCCATGCTCGACGTGATCGACCAGGATTTCGTGCGCACCGCGCGCGCCAAGGGCCTCGACCGGCGCCGCGTGCTCGTCCACCACGTGATGCGAAACGCGCTCATCCCGATGATCACGCTCGCCGGCATCCAGCTGCCGACGCTGCTCTCCGGCGCGCTGGTGACCGAGACGGTGTTCACCTGGCCGGGGATGGGGCGGCTGTTTCTCGACAGCCTGGGGTATCAGGATTACCCGGTGGTGATGGGGCTGTTGATGTTCTCGGCGATCCTGGTGCTGATCGCGAACCTCGTCGCCGACATCCTGGTGGCGCTCGCCGATCCGCGCGTGCGGCTGGAATGAGGGGGGCAGGATGACCGACGCCTTCGTCATCGCCACACGATGACAGACGCCTTCGTCATCGCGACGTTAAGGCCGCGCTGGTGGCGGGCGCGCGCGCTCAGGCGGTTCCTGCGGCACCGGCTGGCGGTGACGGGGCTGGTGCTGATCACCGCGCTGACGCTCGCCTGCATCGTCGGGCCGGGGCTGTTGCCCTACGACGAGCTCTACATCGACCTGCGCGGGCGGTTCGCGCCGCCGCTGACCGGCGATCACTACCTCGGCACCGACCCGCTGGGGCGCGACATCGCGGCGCGGCTGTTGATGGCGGGGCGGATCTCGCTGCTGGTCGGGTTCGCGGCGATGGTGCTGTCGACGGCGATCGGTGCCGTCATCGGCATCGTCGCCGGCTATCGCGGCGGCTGGATCGGAACGGGTCTGATGCGCTTCACCGACGCGTTCCTGTGCTTTCCGCAGATCTTCCTGCTGCTGGCACTCGCGGCCTTCATCAAGCCGAGCGCGATCATGATCACGGTGATCATCGCCGCGACCAGCTGGATGGAGATCGCACGCATCGTCAACGCCGAGATCCGGTCGCTGCGCGAGCGAGACTTCGTGCTCGCGGCGCGGATGAGCGGGGCGTCGCACATGTGGATCATGTTCCGCGAGCTGTTGCCCAACGCCGCGGGGCCGATCATCGTCGCGGCGACCCTGACGGTGGCGCGTGCGATTCTGATCGAGGCCTACATCAGCTTCCTCGGCTACGGGATCCAGCCGCCCCTGCCCTCCTGGGGCAACATGCTCAACAACGCCCAACAGTATCTCGACAGCGCGCCCTGGCTCGCGATCGTGCCGGGGATCGCGATCACGCTGGCGGTCACCAGCTTCAACTTCATCGGCGACGGGCTGCGCGACGCGCTCGACGCGCGGTCGGACCTGAAATGAGCACCCGGCGGCTGACGGTGCGCGATCTTCGCGTCGGGTTCCGGACCGAGGGCGGCTTCGTCGAGGTGGTCCACGACGTGAGCCTGACGCTCGACGCCGGCGAGACGCTGGCCGTCGTCGGCGAGAGCGGGTCGGGCAAGAGCGTCGCGAGCCTGGCGCTGATGCGGCTGCTGCCGGCGCCGCCACGGGCGCGGATCACCGGTCGCGCGATCCTGCACCACGGCGGCGAGGAGCACGACCTGATCTCGCTGAGCGAGGCGCGGGTGCGGCGGCTGCGCGGCGCACGGATCGCGATGATCTTCCAGGAGCCGCTGACCTCGCTCAACCCGGTGCACCGGGTCGGCGCGCAGATCGTCGAGGCGATCCGCGCGCATCGCGGCGTCTCGCGCGGGGATGCACGCCGGCGAGCGCTGGAGCTGCTCGATCTCGTCGGCATCCCGGAGCCCCAGAAGCGGCTGGCGGCGTTCCCGCACGAGCTGTCAGGGGGGATGCGCCAGCGGGTGATGATCGCAATGGCGCTGGCGCTCGAGCCCGACGTGCTGATCGCCGACGAACCGACGACCGCGCTCGACGTGACGGTCCAGGCGCAGATCCTCGAGCTGCTGCGCGCGCTGCAGGAACGCACCGGCATGGCGATGCTGTTCGTGACCCACAACTTCGGCGTGGTGGCCGAGACCGCCGACCGGGCGATGGTGATGTATTCGGGCCGCGTGGTCGAGGAAGGCACGGTCGAGCAGGTGCTGACCCGGCCCTTGATGCCCTACACGCACGGGCTGATGCGCTCGGTTCCGCGGCTCGACCACGCCGGGCGCAGCTCGGAGCCGCTCGGCACGATCGAGGGCTTCGTGCCGGACCCCGCGCATCTGCCGGCCGGCTGCGTCTTCCATCCCCGCTGCCCGCATCACGTGCCCGGGCGCTGCGACGCGGGCCTGCCGGAGCTCGAGGCGGCGGCGGAGGGGCATCGGCTGCGCTGCAAGCGCTGGCGCGAGATCGCGGAGGTGCCGGCGTGACGGTCCCGCCGCTGCTCGCGACCGTCGATCTCAAGAAGCACTACGGGCTGCGCCAGGGTCTGCTGGGGCAATCGAAGGCCGCGGTGCGCGCGGTCGATGGCGTCAGCCTCGAGATCGCGCGCGGCGAGGTGCTGGGGCTC
>JBBQRM010000391.1:0-3514 GCA_038214855.1 Rhodobacterales bacterium
GGCATCGTGTCCTTCTTCGGCATCGCCGCGATCCTGAACATGAAGGCGGCCTGGGGGATCGTCACCGCGGTGCCGTTCAACTTCGTCGGCGACTGGAATCTGACGGCGGTGCCGATGTTCCTGCTGATGGGCTATGTCGCCTATGCGGCGGGGCTGACGGCGGGACTGTTCACCGCGATGCGGGTGCTCCTGTCGCGGCTGCCCGGCGGGCTCGCGGTCGCGAGCGTCGGGGCCTGCGCGCTGCTCGCGGCGGCCTCGGGCTCCAGCGTCGCCACCTCCTCGGCGATGGCGCGGATCGCGACGCCCGAGATGCTGCGCTACCGCTACGATCCGGGGCTGGCGAGCGGGGTGATCGCCTCGGCCGGCACGCTCGGCTCGCTGATCCCGCCGTCGATCCTGATGATCCTCTACGGCTATTTCGCCGAGGTCTCCATCGCAAAGCTGTTCATGGCGGGCTTCATCCCCGGCGTGCTGTCGGCGCTGATGTTCTCGGGCATGATCGTCGCGCGCGCGACGATCACCCCGGCGCTGGCGCCTCCCGTCACCGAGACCTTCACCCGCGCCGAGAGGCTCGCGGCGTTCCGCGAGGTCTGGCCGATGCCGGTGCTGATCGTGGGCGTGCTCGCCGGTATCTTCGTCGGCCTCTTCACGCCGACCGAGGCGGGGGCGGTGGGCGCCTTCCTCGCGATCCTGCTGGCGCTGGTGCGCGGCGGCCTGACGTTCCGGGTCCTGTGGACCGCCTGCCTCAACACCATCGTCGGCACCGCCGGCATCTTCATGGTGGTGATCGGCACGGTGCTGCTCGGCAAGCTGATGGCGCTCTCCCGCCTGCCGACCTTTTTGACCGAGCAGTTGCTGGTCTTCGGCGCGGACCAGTACTCGGTGATCCTGATCGTGGTCGTGCTCTACCTGATCCTGGGCATGTTTCTCGATTCCATCGGCATCCTGCTCCTGACCCTGCCGATCCTGCTGCCGATCACCAACGCCGTGGGGATCGACCTGATCTGGTTCGGCATCATCCTGATCAAGCTGCTCGAGATCGGGCTGGTGACGCCGCCGGTCGGGCTCAACGTCTATGTGATGAAGGGCGCCCTGGGGAACCTCGTGTCGCTGCCGACGATCTTTCGCGGCGTCGCCTGGTTCATCGTCACCGACGTGGTGACGCTCGCCATCATCGTGCTGGTGCCGGCCCTGTCGCTCTGGCTGCCCTCGCTGATGGAGTAGGGCAGGGGCGGCTTCTGCCCGCCCGGCCGGCGCAGAACCCGTTAACGAGAGATGAAAACACCGATTTTTCCTCAACGTCTTCAAGGGGGCGAGTCGCGTTTCACTGCGAAACGCTGTGCAACCCGCCCCGTCCCGCCGGATCAGTCGGTGCCGTAGCTCGTCGCGTCGAGCTTGTCGAAGATCTCCCGCTTGGCCAGTGCTGCGACCGCGGCCGCATCCTCGGTGTCGACCTCCGCCAGCAGGTCCACCCACTTCTGGTAGGTCGCCTGGAACCGGTCGACCAGCCCCTCCGGGTCCTCCATCCCGAACTTCTCCCGGCCGACCTCGATCGCCGTCTCGCGCCCGGTGCTGGTCGCGAAATCCTCGATCGACTGCTGGACCTCGGGGTCGGGCTCGATGATCTCGACCCCGTGCTCGGGCGCCTCCGCCAGGGCCTCCTCGGTGAGGCTCAGATAGCCGTTCATCGTCTCGGGGATCGATTCCGCGATGGCGTCGAAGAACACCCGGCGGTGCTCCGGGCTCAGCCCCTGCCACCAGTCGCGGTTGGCCGCGTATTGCCAGCCGTGGAAATAGAGGCCGAGCGAGGCGAGGCTCGTATATTTCGCCACGTCCCACAGCGAGCGGGTCCGCAGGTCGTTGCCGGCATTGGCGGCACAGTCGAGCTGGCCCTTCTCGAGCCCCGTGAACATCTCCGTCGAGGGCACGGTGACCGGTACCGCACCCACCGAACGCGCCCAGTCGGCCTGCACCGCGCCGGGGGTGCGCATCTTCACACCCTCCAGATCGGCGAGCGTCCGGACCGGCTTGGTGCACATCAGGATGTATTCCGGCGTCGCGAAGCCCCCGAGAAACACGATGCCGAGCTGTTTGTAGCGCGCCTGCATCGCCGGGTCGGTCAGACCGAACTCGGTCATCGCCAGCGCCGCCGCATGGGTGTCGTCCATACCCATCGCGAGCATCGAGATGACGTTGTCCTCCGGCAGCTCGCTCGGCGTGTAGGTGCCGGCATGGTGAGTGATCTGGGCGATCCCGTCCTGCAGCCCCGACAGATGCGCCTTCGCCGGCAGAAGCGCCTCGCCGTAGTAGATGTCGGGCGTCAGCTCGCCATTCGACATCTCCTCGATCTTCTCGCCCCACAGCTCGTAGCCGTAATGGTCGAGAGGGTGCGACTGAGGGTACCAGATCGAGGCAATGAACCTCTCCGCCCCCGCGGGTTGTGCGAGGGCCATCGTGGCGACGAGGGCCGCAGCCGTGCTCTTGTAGCGCATTGGTCTCTCCCTGTTCCTGCGTCGGCCCCGTACGGGGCCGCTGCCGCACCGTCGTGAGGCATGCGCAGAAAACATCGGGCGAAATAGCCGCCAGCGCAATGCCGCAGCGGGCGAGCTCAGGCCCCGAGGTCGTTGCGGACGATCGCCCCGCCCTTCATGACGAGCGGCATGTGCCGCGCCGGATCGGCGAGCAGCGCGATGTCCTCGAGCGGGTTGCCCTCGACCACCACCAGGTCGGCATGCGCGCCGGCGGCGACGACGCCGATCTCGCCCTCCATCCGCAGCAGCCGCGCCGCGACCGAGGTGGCCGAGCGGACCACCTCCGCGGCCGGCAGGACTCCGCCCCGGATGCGGAACTCGTCGGACTGGCGGCGGTGCATCGGCCCCAGCAGGTCGGTGCCGAAGGCCATCGCGACGCCGGCCTCGCGGAAGATGCCGAGCGAGGCGAGGCCCGCGCCGCGCACCTCCTCGATCTTGGCGATGGATTCCGGCGGCAGGCCGAGCCCCGGCCCGTCCTCGGCGAGCGCATCGTAGGTGACGAGGGTCGGCACGGCGATCGCCTGCTTCTCGGCCATCAACCGGGCGGTCGATGCGCTCACGAGATTGCCGTGCTCGACCGAGGTCACGCCGCACTCCACTGCCCGCCGGATCGCGGCGTCGGTGTAGAGATGCGCCGCGACATAGGTCTGGGCGCTCTCGGCCTCCTCGACGGCAGCGCAAATTTCCTCGCGCGAGAAGCCGAAGAAGGCGATAGGATCGGTGGGCGACGACACGCCGCCGTTGGCCATCAGCTTGACGAAGGCCGCCCCCGCCTTGATCTCCTCGCGCACCGCCAGCCGCACGGCATCGACCACGTCGCAGATCCGCCCCAGCGTCCCGAGCCGGTCGGGATAGTGCTCGGCCGCCCGCCGGTCGAACCGGCCGCGATAGTCGGTGTGGCCGCCGGTCTGCGACAGCGCCTTGCCGCAGATCACCAGCCGCGGCCCGAGGAACGCCCCCTCCTCCACCGCCTGCTGCAAACC
>JBBQRM010000392.1:0-3506 GCA_038214855.1 Rhodobacterales bacterium
GTGAGCCTGCGCGGCGACACGCTGAGGGTGACGCCGCATCTCTACAACGACGCCGAGGACGTGGACCGTCTGTTCGAAGCACTAGAGGCGAGCCTCTGAGGCACATTCGTCGAGAATGCGCGCCTCGTCGATCAGCATCACCGGGATGCCGTTGTCGATCGGATAGGCGCGGTTCGCGCCCTTGGAGATCAGTTCCTGGGCAGCGGCGTCGTAGACCAGCGTCCCCCGCGTCATCGGGCAGACGAGGATCTCCAGCAGCTTCCGGTCCACGACCATCTGCGGCTCGGGCTCGTCCGGCTCGCTCACTGCATCACCCCCTCGTCGCCGCCCGAGCGCAGCGCGAATTCCATCAGCGTCACCAGCGTCTCGCGCCGGTTCATCAGCGTCGGCGCCTCGAGAAGCGCCTGCCGCTCCTCCGGGTCGAACGGGCACAGGATCGACAGCGAATTGATCAGGAGCTCCTCCTCGGCCTCCTTCAGGCTGTCCCAGTCCGAGTTCAGCTGCGCGGTGGCGAAGAACCGCGCCAGCACGTCGAGGAAGGCCGCGCGGTCGAACTCGGTGTCCACCTCGGTCCGCCCGAGGTCGCGCTCGAAGCTCGACCAGTCCACCGTCGCGCGCAGATAGGGGGTGAAGCCCTCCTGCTGCTCGACCAGGCGGAAGCGGCTGGCACCGCTCAGCGTGATCAGGTAGCGCCCGTCCTCGGTTTCCTGGAGTGCCGTCAGCCGCCCGGCGCAGCCGATCCGGTGCAGCCGGCCCGTCGAGCGCCCCTCGGGCATGACGATGGGCTGGATCATCCCGATCAGCCGGTGCTGCGTCTTCAGCGTGTCGTCGAGCATCGCCAGATACCGCGGCTCGAAGATGTTGAGCGGCAGCCGGGCCCGCGGCAACAGCAGCGCACCGGGCAGCGGGAAGATCGGGATGCATTCGGGCAGGTCGGCCAGGCTGAACTTCCTGCCCATCTGCGGTCCCCGGACCCGCGCCACTCAGACGAAGATCATCGAGGAAAGCCGCCGGCGGCCCTTCTGCGCCACCGGACTCTTGGGGCCGAGGCTGTCGAAGAGCTTGAAGATCTGGGTGCGCGCGGCGCCGTCGTTCCACTCTCGGTCGCGACGGAACAGCTCGAGCAGCACGTCCACCGCCCCCTCCACGTCGCCCTCGGCGGTAAGCGCCATCGCCAGATCGAAGCGCGCCTGGTGGTCGTCCGGATCGCGCTCGACGTCGCGGCGCAGCTCGCTCGCCTCGCCGACGCCCGCGCTCGCCTCGATCAGCTCGATCTGCGCGCGCACCGCCGCAATCAGGGGATCGCCCGCCTTGTCGGGCGGGGCGAGGTCGAGCACCGCGCCGGCCTGCGCGAGATCGCCCATCGCCAGATGCGCGCGCGCGAGCCCGGCGAGTGCTGCGACATTGCCCTCGTCCTCGCCGAGGATCGCGGCATAGGTCTGGGCCGCGTCGGTCACAGCACCCTCGGCGAGCATCTGCTCGGCCGCGGCCAGCGCCTCCTCCAGCCCGTCGTTGCCGCCGCCCGCGGCGATCGCGCGCTCGACGAAGGCCTTGATCTGCGCCGGCGTCTGCGCGCCCATGAAGCCGTCGACCGGCTGGCCGCCGACGAAGGCGAAGACGGCGGGGATCGACTGCACCCGCATCTGCTGGGCCAGCGTCTGGTTGCGATCGACGTCGAGCCGGACCATCCGGATCTTGCCGCGCGCCGCGGTGACGGCCGCCTCCAGCGCGGGGCCGAGCGTCTTGCACGGGCCGCACCAGGGGGCGGTGAAATAGGCGAGCACCGGCACCTTGGCGGAGGCGTCGATCACCTCGGCCATGAACGTCGCCTCGGACCCCTCGGTGACGAGGGGCGCACCGGCGGGGCTGGATGTTTCGGTGATCAGGTCCATGGCTGGCGTCTCCTGCGGCGGTTTCGCGTAAGCCGCGCATGCGGCGGCCTGGCGGAGCTTGCGGCACTAGGTGGGGCAGCGGTTCCACATCGTCAAGCGCAATCCCCGTGGGCTTTTCGCCGCCCCTGCGCGGCGCGCGCCTCGGCCTCGAGCGCCGCGTGCCGCGCCAGGAAGGCGGCGCGCACCGCCGCCGGCGGGCCCGGCTCGACGGCGATCGCGGGCAGCCCGCGCGCCGCGCCGAAGAATCGGTCGGCCTCGGCTTGCGAGAAGCCCGCGATCTGCGTCGCCTCGAGCCAGGCGGACTGCCGGTCGCAGCGCTTGATCCGCGCCTTCAGCCGCGCCGGCAGCACCGGCGGCAGGCCGAAGCGGAGGTGCACCGCCGCCGACAGCCGCGCGTCGAGCGCCGCATAATCCGCTCCCACGGCGGCCTTCACCGGCGAGATCATGTCGCCGATGACGTATTCCGGCGCGTCGTGCAGCAGGGCCGCGAGCCGCATCCACGCCGGTGCCTCGGGCTGGACCCGCCCGAACAGCTCCTCGACCAGCAGCGAGTGCTCGGCCACCGAATAGGCGTGCGCGCCGCGGGTCTGGCCGTTCCAGCGCGCCACGAAGGCGAGGCCGTGGGCGATGTCCTCGATCTCGACGTCGAGCGGCGAGGGGTCGAGCAGGTCGAGCCTGCGCCCCGAGAGCATCCGCTGCCACGCCCGCGCCTGTGCCATGTCTCGTCCCTTCCCCACCCGCCGCGCGCCGCTGCGTTAACCAGTTAATCTCATCCCTAACGGAAGGTTAACGCGCAACGACCCGCCGTAGAAGCCGCTCCAGCCGCCGCCGCGCCTGCGCGGCTTTAGCGTTTGTGGCAGGGCAATACCGGTGCTATAGGCCCGCCAGCTACCTGACCCACGCACGAGGATCGCCCCATGCCGTTCGACCACGTCGTCAAGGACATCGCGCTCGCCGACTACGGTCGCAAGGAGCTCGACATCGCCGAGACCGAGATGCCGGGCCTGATGGCTCTGCGCGAGGAGTTCGGGAGCGCCCAGCCGCTGAAGGGCGCCCGCATCGCAGGCTCGCTGCACATGACCATCCAGACGGCGGTGCTGATCGAGACGCTGACCGCACTCGGCGCCGAGGTCCGCTGGGCCTCGTGCAACATCTACTCCACCCAGGACCACGCGGCCGCGGCGATCGCCAAGTCCGGGGTGCCGGTCTTCGCGGTCAAGGGCGAGAACCTCGAGGAATACTGGTCCTACACCGACCGGATCTTCGACTTCCCCGAAGGCGGCGCGAACATGATCCTCGACGACGGCGGGGATGCCACGATGTACGTCCTGATCGGAGCCCGCGTCGAGGAGGGCGAGACAGCACTCATCGAGACGCCGCAATCCGAAGAGGAGGAGTACCTCTTTGCCCAGATCAAGCGCCGGATGCAGGCCTCCCCCGGCTGGTTCGTGAAGCAGCGCCACATGATCCGCGGCGTCTCCGAGGAGACGACGACCGGCGTCCACCGGCTCTACCAGCTGATGGAGAAGGGCGCGCTTCCCTTCCCCGCGATCAACGTGAACGACAGCGTCACCAAGTCGAAGTTCGACAACAAGTACGGCTGCAAGGAATCGC
>JBBQRM010000393.1:0-3500 GCA_038214855.1 Rhodobacterales bacterium
TTCGGCATGGAGGCAGGGTAGCGGATCGGCGCGCGTTGGCGTAGGGTTGGCGATGGTGCTTTTGCTACATAAGGCCGCAGAATTCCTATCGGGCAGACGAGGGGCCCATGCCAACAGGCATGGGAAAACCAGACTCCCGGCCAACGGATCGGTCCGCATCCTCACCCGATCGCCCCCGCCTCGCGCAGCTCGGCGATCCGCGCCGCATCGTACCCCAGCACCTCGCGCAGCACCGCCTCGGTGTGCTCGCCCAGCATCGGCGGCGGATGCCGGTAGCTCACCTGCGTCTCCGACAGCTTCAGCGGATTGCCAATCAGCGCCACCCGCCCCTCGCCCGCGCCCGGGTGCGCCATCTCGATTCGCATCCCCCGCTCCAGGGCTTGGCGGTGGCCGAAGGCCGCGTCGAGCTCGTTGACCGGCCCGCCGGGCACGCCGCGCTCGGCCATCAGCGCCAGCCATTCCGCGGCGGGGCGCGCGATGGTCAGCGCCCGCAGCAGCGGGACTAGAACCGCCCGGTTGCGCACCCGCCCGGCGTTCGTCGCGAAGCGCGCATCGCCGCCCAACTCCGGCGCACCGAGCAGATCGCAGAACCGCACGAACTGCGCGTCGTTGCCCACCGCGACGATGAAGTCGCCGTCCGCGCCCGGAAAGCTGCCGTAGGGCACGATGGTCGGATGCTCGTTGCCCCGCCGCCCCGGCACCTCGCCGGTCATCAGATAGGCCGTGCCCTGGTTGATCAGCCAGGCGAGCTGGCTGTCGAAGAGCGCGAGGTCGATCGCCTGCCCGCGCCCGGTCCGCCTCCGCGCCTCCAGCGCCGCGAGAATGCCGACCGCGGCATACATCCCGCACATCACGTCGGCGATGGCGACGCCGACCTTGGTGGGCGCGCCGCCCTCGTCGTCGGGAAAGCCGGTCAGGCTCATGATCCCGCCCATCGCCTGGATCATGAAGTCGTAGCCGGGCTGCCCCGCGAGCGGCCCGGTCTGGCCGAAGCCGGTGATCGAGCAGAAGATCAGCCGCGGGTTTACCTTCGACAGCGCCGCGTATCCGAGCCCCCGGCGCGCGAGGTCCCCCGCCTTGAGGTTCTCCACCACCACGTCGCTCACCGCCGCCAGATCGCGGATCAGCGCGCTTCCCTCGGCCTGCGCGAGATCGACCGCCACCGACCTCTTGTTGCGATTGGCGCAGAGGAAATAGGCGCTCTCCCGCGTCTCCTCTCCGTCCGCCCCCTTCAGGAACGGCGGCCCCCAGCCGCGGGTGTCGTCGCCCGCGCCGGGGCGCTCGACCTTGATCACCTCGGCGCCGAGATCTCCGAGGAGCTGCGTCGCCGCGGGCCCCGCGAGGATGCGCGACAGGTCGAGCACCCTGAGCCCCGCGAGCGGCCCCTCGCTCACGACCAGCCCTTGCGCGCGGCGATCGCGCGCCAACCCCGCTCGATCCACTCCGGCTGCACAGAATGTCCGCCGTCGTGCAGGCACAGCTCCTGTTCCGCCCCGCCGCAGCTCTGGCGCGCGCAATCGAGCGCGCCGCCCTCGGCCATCGGCGGCAGCGGCACAGCACAGCCGGCCGCCTCGCGCAGCAGCGCAAAGCTGCGGAACACGTCACCCTGCACCGCCACCGACAGCCGCCGCCCCTCAAGCGGCACGGTCCTGTCCGCGCGCCCGTGGACGTGGTGCAACTCGGGCAGCGGCGTGACGCAATCCGGCATGTACGGCTCCCAGAAGGCACCTGCGATCGGGACATAGCCGGCGTAGCCCCGCCCCGCCACGCAGGCCATATACCAGGTCATCGACCCACCGAGCGAGAACCCCGAGATCACGATCCGCTCCCGGTCGATGGGAAACCGCGCCACCGCGTCCTCGACCACGGCATCGACGAAGGCCACATCATCGCGCCGCGCACCGAATACTCCCGGCAGGCCCCAGCTTCCGTCCTCACCGCGCGGCGCGATCAGCGCCACACCCAGACGGTCCGCCGTCTCGCGCAGCGCCTCGAAGCCCATCACCCCCTCGGGCGTCCCCCGGTAGCCGTGCAGATAGACGATGGCGCCCACCTCTCCGTCCGCCATCGCCCCCTCGGGCATGGCGATGCGATAGCCGCCGCCCGCGACCGCGCAGTCGGTCTCCGAGCCGCAGGCCCGCCCGGGTGCGGCGAGAGCCACGACCAGCGCAAGCGCGAGGAAAAGGATGGGCATGGGGCTGTCGTCTCCTCGCGCGGCACAAGCGCAGCTTAGGCAGCGGCACGGAGCGGGTCAAAGCCCCAGGCGCGCCTTCGCCCTCGACCCCGCGACGCTGCCGGCAAAGCCGAAGATCAGCCACCACCAGCCGTGCAGCGAACCCGAGACCACGCCGCCGAGATAGGCGCCGATGTTGCAGCCATAGGCGAGCCTCGCCCCCCAGCCCATCATCAGCCCGCCCGCCACCGCGGTCGCGAGCGCCCCCGGCGCGATCCTCAGCGCGGGGCGGAAGCGCCCCGCGAGCCCCGCCGCCGTCAGCGCCCCGAGCATGATCCCGAGGTTCATCACCGAGGTCGCGTCCGCGAGCACGCTCCGTTCGGTGAGCGAAGCGCGCCGCGCCCCCGCCCAGTAGTCCCAGCTCTCCACCGGCACCCCCACGGCCGCCAGCCCCTTTGCTCCCCACAGCGCAAATCCCGAAGTGATCCCCCACGGCCGGTTCAGCACCACCAGCACAGCCACCGACACGACCGCCAGCGCCACCGCGCCCCCCGCCTGCGGCCAGGGCCCCCCGAGCAGCCGCCATTCCCCGCTCTCGCGCTCGAGCCCGCCATGCGCCCGGCGCTCGACGATGGCCGTCCCCACCGCGATCGCGCCCAGCACCCCCAGCGTCAGCGCCAGCGCCCCCGGCACGCCGAGCGCCGCGAGATACGAAACCGGCGCAAAATGCGGCAGCCCCGCCCACCACTCCAGCCGCCAGGTCCCGAGGCCCGATCCCAGCACGAAGAAGCCGAGCGTCACCAGCATCCGGCTCGACCCCCCGCCGCTGGTGTAGAGCGTCCCCGAGGCGCAGCTGCCGCCGAACTGCATCCCGACCCCGAAGGCGAAGGCCCCCACCGCCGAGCCGATCCCGAAGGGCGCCACGAACCCCCCCGCGCCCCCGCCGGCGATCAGCGGATAGGACGCGGCGCAGGCGAGCGCGAAGAGCAGCATCTGCGCCCGCACTCCCCGGCCCCGGCGCTCATCCGCAAACCTGCGCCAGGCCGAGGTGAAGCCGAAGCGCGCGTGATAGAGCGCCATCCCCGCCGCGGCCCCCAGCACCGCCGCCCCGCCCAGCCGCGCACCGCCCTGCCCCGCCGCAAGAGCCAGCGCCGCGAGCCCCGCGAGCCCCGCGAGCACGACTGGCCGCTGGCGGGGCCCGGAGGCGATCGGCGGGGCGGGGCTCGTTTCGGTCACGGCATCTCCTGCGGCTCGCGCGCGTCTCTCACCGCCGGTTCGGTAAGAAAACCGCGGATCTTACCGAACCGCACCCGTCGAGGCTCCGAAC
>JBBQRM010000394.1:0-3492 GCA_038214855.1 Rhodobacterales bacterium
TTCGACATCGCTCAATCGAGTCAGAAAACCGCCTGCTTGAAAATGCCTTCCCAACCGCCCGAGTCAATCGGTCGCACCATCAACGCCCACGCCGAACTCCACCGCCCGGGGTTTTGCCCCTGTTACTGAGCAATGAGCAAACTCGTAAGCTGTTGTTAAGCAATGTTTTTTCCTGTATCATTAACCGCCTGGAAAGGATTTTGACCTGTTCCGGGTGGCGGAGTCCGGCGGGTCGGGCGCGGCCGAGGCATGACGCGAGACGCGGAGGGACTGCCGCGTGAGGGCGGCCGAGGCGCTGGTGGTCGGCGCGGGTCCCGCGGGGCTGATGGCCGCCGAAACCCTGGCCGATGCCGGCGTGCGGGTGACGCTGGCCGAGGCCATGCCCTCGCCCGGCCGCAAGCTGCTGATGGCCGGCAAGTCGGGCCTGAACCTCACCCGCGACGAGCCGCAGGCGGACTTTCTCGGCGCCTATGCCGCCACGGGGCGCGGCGGCTGGCTCGCGCCGGTGCTGGCGGGATTCGGCCCCGCCGAGGTGCAGGACTGGGCGCGCGGGCTGGGCGTGGAGGTCTTCACCGGCAGCTCGCGCCGGGTCTTCCCGGTGGCGATGAAGGCCTCGCCGCTGCTGCGCGCATGGCTCGCGCGGCTCGAGGCCAAGGGCGTGGCGGTCGAGCGGCGCTGGCGCTGGCAGGGCTGGGACGCGCAGGGCGCGGCGCTGTTCGCGACGCCGGAGGGGGAGCGCCGCGTGGCCGCGCGCGTCACCGTGCTGGCGCTCGGGGGCGCGTCGTGGTCGCGGCTCGGGTCGGACGGCGCCTGGACCGCGATCCTCGCGCGCGAGGGCGTGGCGCTCGCGCCGTTCGAGCCCTCGAACATGGGCTTCGACGTCGCCTGGTCGCCGGCGATGGCGCGGCATTTCGGGGCGCCGGTGAAGGCGGTGCGGCTGAGCGCGGCCGGGCGAAGCCTCAAGGGCGAGTTCGTCGTCACCGCCACCGGCATCGAGGGTGGGGGCGTCTATGCGCTGTCCCAGACGCTGCGCGACGGGGCGGCACTCGTCCTCGACCTGATGCCGGACCTGCCGCGGGACGAGGTCGCGGCGCGGCTCGCCCGCCCCCGCGGCCGGGCGTCGCTCGCGAACCATCTGCGCAAGGCGCTCGGCCTGCCGCCGGTCAAGATCGCGCTGCTGCGCGAATGCGCCGGCCCCGCGCCCGCGAGCCTCGCCGGGGCGCTGAAGGCGCTGCCGCTGCGGCTGGAAGGGCCGCGGCCGCTCGACGAGGCCATTTCCACCGCGGGCGGCGTGGCGACCGGGGCGCTCGACGCGGGCCTGATGCTGCGCGCGCGGCCGGGGGTGTTCTGCGCCGGAGAGATGCTGGACTGGGACGCGCCGACGGGCGGCTACCTGATCAGCGGCTGCCTCGCCACCGGGCGGCACGCCGGCCGCGCCGCTGCGGCCTGGGCGAGCGGCTGATGCGGGCTCCCGCTGATTCCTGCGGGGCCGCGTGGCTCGGACCGGATGAGCGAGGCTCCTGTGGAGCCTCGCCCGGGCCGTCGCCCCGGAGCCACCGGCGAAGGGCGAGGGGGGTGCAGCCTGGACCGACGCTCTCAATCGGTGCGCGCCTGCCTGGGTGGGCGCGTCTATCGCGCCTGCCGGGGGCAGGCAGGCGCGGACCGATCTGTCGACGGACAGATCGCTCGGGAGGGTGGAAAGGTGGCGCTTCACATGAGAAGAGATCCGTAGCAATACCCCGGAATCCCCCATGACCGCCTCCCGCAACACCGTCACCCTCGCCCCCACCGAGCGCGGCCTGCGCGCGGCCGCGGGCCTGCTCCGCGCGGGCGAGCTCGTGGCCTTCCCGACCGAGACCGTCTACGGCCTCGGCGCCGATGCATCGAGCGAGCCCGCCACCGCCGCGATCTTCGCCGCCAAGGACCGGCCCGCGCACAACCCGCTGATCGTCCATGTCGCGGATCTCGCCGCCGCCGAGGCACTCGCCGCGTTTCCGCCGGCCGCCCGGACCCTCGCCGCGCGCTTCTGGCCCGGCCCCCTCACCCTGGTCCTGCCCGTCCGCACCGGCGCCCCCCTCGCATCGCCCGTGACCGCCGGGCTCGGCACGGTCGCCCTGCGCGTGCCGGCGCATCCGCTCGCCCGCCGCCTGCTCGAGGTCTTCGCGGGCCCGATCGCCGCGCCCTCCGCCAATCCCTCGGGCCGCATCAGCCCCACCAGCCGCGCGCATGTGCTGGAGGGCCTCGACGGCCGCATCGCCGCGGTCCTCGACGGCGGCGCGTGCAGCGTCGGGCTCGAATCGAGCATCCTGGGCCTCGACGGCGAAAGTCCGGTCCTGCTGCGCCCTGGCGGCATCGCCGCCGAGACGCTGGCCGAGGCGCTGGGCCGGCCCGTCACCGAGGCGGCCTCGGGAGGTCCCGTCCGTGCTCCCGGCCAGCTGCCATCGCATTACGCGCCGCGCGCCGCCCTCCGGCTCGACGCCTCCGGCCCCGGTCCAAACGAAGCCTGGCTCGGCTTCGGCCCCGTCGAGACCCTCCAGCCGTCGCTGAACCTGTCGCCGACGCGCGATCTCGCTGAGGCCGCCGCCAATCTCTTCGCGCATCTCCACACCCTCGACGCGCTCGCAGCCGAAACGGACCTCGGCGGCATTGCCGTCGCCCGGATCCCTCAGACCGGCCTCGGCCGCGCGATCAACGACCGCCTCAGCCGCGCCGCGGCACCCCGCTGAAGCATCGGAAAATCATGCTTATGCGTTGTGCATGGGTTGTGCATGCCTTGTGCAGGCTCGCGGCGGCCCCGTCTCAGGCCCGTCCTCAAGCCCGTCCGCCCTCCGGCGACAGCAGCCTCGGATCGACCGACAGGCTCCTGAGCGCCGCGGCCCATTTGTCGCGGTCCTCTTCGGAGAACACCAGATCCGGGTCCGCCGCCGCCGTAAGCCACCCGTTCGCCTGGATTTCTCCCTCCAGCTGCCCCGGCCCCCAGCCGGCATAGCCGAGTGCGAGCAGCGCCCGCGCCGGCCCCGCCCCCCGCGCCATGTCCTTCAGCACCTCGACCGTCGCCGTCATCGCGAACCCGTCATCGACCCGCAGACTCGACCCCTCGATCATATAATCCGACGAATGCAGCACGAACCCCCGCCCGTGCTCCACCGGTCCGCCGAAATGCACCCGCGTCGTCGCGTGTTCGACCGAGGCCTCGATGTCGAGCTGCGCGAGCAGCTCGCGGAAGCGCAGGTCCGGCGCCGGCTTGTTCACGATCAGGCCCATCGCCCCGTCGACGGAATGGGCGCAGAGAAAGATCACCGAGCGGTCGAAGCGCGGATCGCCCATGCCCGGCATGGCGATCAGAATCTGTCCGTCCAGAAAGCTGGCGTGGTGCGCGGTCATCGCGCAAGCATGGGGCGCGGCGGCGGCAATTTCAAGAAAAGCCCCCGCGCCACCGGCCGCAGGCCACCTCCCTCGCCGGATCGTGAGTGGCGTAGCCTGCCCCAGCCT
>JBBQRM010000395.1:0-3471 GCA_038214855.1 Rhodobacterales bacterium
GGGTTGGGGGGAACGGACATGCAGAGCGCGCTCTTCGGCGCGCCCACGGGCCAGCGGCTCATGGGCGTCCCGGACATGGTCACCCGGATTTTCCGGCGGGAGCAATTCGCGGCACCGCGGGTGCCGGTGCGCACCATCGAGATCGTCGGCCTCGCCGGCTCCGGCAAGTCCACCTTGCTCGCCGAGCTGCGCCGGCGGCGGCCGACCCCGGCCTTCTGGGCGACGAAGGACGAGATCTTCACCGCGCGGGGCCGGCCGCGGATCAGCCAGTGCGACGTCGAGAGCATCGACATCGACGTGCTGAAGAGCAAGCTCGAGCGGATCTTCGCCTCCGCCCGGACCAACTCGCAGCTCCATCGGAACTATTACAATTCGTTCCTGCACTATTTCGACTTCGTGTTCCTGTCGAGCATGAAGGCGCCCTGCCACGTGGTCTGCGACGAGGGGTTCTTCTACACGTTCCGCACCGAGATCCTGCGGCAATGCGCGCAGACCCCCGCGCTCTTCGGCACGCTCGCCCGCCGGCAGGCCTTCGTCGCGATCCGCTGCGATCCGGCCCAGAGCGTGGCAAACATACGCGCGCGCGCCGCGCGCGGCGGCAAGGTGCTCGCCGGCCACCAGGGGCTCGACGACGCGACGCTCCTGCGCCACGCCGAGGAGGATATGCACGCCATCGAGGCTCTGCTCGGGCTCGCGCGGGGGGCGGGCGTGCCGGTGCTCGAGATCGAGAGCCGGAGCGATCTGGACGCGGCCGCCGCGCGCTTCGCGGCGCTCTTCCGCTAGGGCGGCGTCCGACCTGACCGCAACGGTGCGAAATCCTTTCCATGTGGTTAATGGCACCCAAAAAATCCTTCGTAATCAAACCCTTGTCGATTTGCTCAACCTTGAGCACCCGTGAGCATCACCGGCTCCGGCCAGATCATCCTGCTCGAAGATCGCTCTAGCGCCGGGATGGAAGCGCCAACCGCGACTGCCGAGCCCGGATCCCGCACCAGCCGGGGGTCGCGGGGGCCGTCCCGGCGAAGGCCGATCCGGCCGCGCGGGTCGCGAACTCAGCCTGCCAGCCGCTCGAGGCGCCCGACCGCCTCGGGGTCGGGCGACGGCGCGGCCAGCGCGAGGTTCGCGCGAAGGCTCGCGGCCGAGAACATCGACATCACCACCAGCGCCCCCGGGTCGAGCGCGAAGGCACGCGCGACCAGAAGCGCCGCGAGCCCGGTCGCGGGCGGCGAACCGCCGGTTGCGGCCTCGAGCTCGGCGCGGGCTTGCGGATCGGCGCCGAGCCGGGCTTCGAGCCGCGCGCGCACCCCCTCGACCCCCAGCACCGAATGCACCACCCGTCCCATCCCGGCCGCGCGCGCCGCCGCGAGTGCCGCCGGGCCCGCGCCGGTCTCGCCCGGGGCGGGCAGCGCCATCTGCACCACGGCGAAGGGCGCGCCGCGCGCGACCGCGGCCGCGGCCGCTGCGGCATCGCCCGCCACCGCCACCGCGCGCGCCTTGCCCGCGGCGAGGATGTCCTCGAGCGCGCGGGCGATGTCGTCGCGGGCGATCTCGGCGGCTGTGGCGTTGTGCAGCGCGTAGAGCTCGACCCGGTCGGTGCCGAGCCGGTGCAGGCTCGCCTCGAGCGATCCGGTGACGAGCGCGGGCGTCAGCGGCAGCCTGGCGTTGCGCTGCACCCCCGTGCGCCGCACCAGGGCGCGCAGCCCCGGCACCACGCCCACGACCCCGCGCGCCAGCGGCACCAGCCCGGACGCGAGGCCACCGGCGGCAGGCGGCGCGAGGCCCACCTTGGTGCAGATCCGCACCCGCTCGCGACGGCCGCGCAGGAAGTCCGAGGCAATCGTCTCGGCCTGGCCGCGACCGTAGGCGGGGGCGAGGTCGAACCAGTCGACGCCGGCGTCATGCGCCTCCGCCATCGCCCTTAGCCCCGCCGCCGCCCCGACCCGCGAGCCGAGCGAGGCGCAGCCGAAGCCGAGCACCCCCGCCTCGATGCCGGTCTTCCCCAAGCTCACGCGCCGCAAATCTCTTCTCCTGTCGGTGGTCGGTTCGGGAGCGACCCGCCGCTCCTCGGCTCGTTCGTTAATCCTGTGCCGCAGATCCGGTTCCGCCGCGAGCCCAAACCGGGCATAACGCCCTCGAACCCGGCCCGGAGGCCACGATGACCGAACATATCCCGTCCAGGCCCGGTCTGTCCGAGATTTCCGGGCCCGAGATCGCGGTGCCAGAAATCTCCGTAATCGTGCCGCATCTCAACCAGCCGGAGCTGCTCGCGGCCTTTCTGGCGTCGCTCCACGCCCAGGACTTCGACATGCGCCGCGCCGAGGTGATCGTGGTCGACAACGGCTCGCGCGCCCTGCCGCGCGAGATCGTCGCCCGTTATCCCTCCGTGACGCTCGCGCAGGAGTCGGTTCCGGGGCCGGGGCCGGCGCGCAACCGCGGCGCGGGGCTGGCGCGGGGGCGGGTCCTTGCCTTCACCGACGCCGACTGCCTGGTGGCGCACGACTGGCTGCCCGCGATCCTGGCGCGGTTCGACGCCGATCCCGGCCTCGCGATCCTCGGCGGCGACATCCGCATCTTCGCCGAGGACCCGACCCGGCCGAACCCCGCGGAGGCCTATGAATGCGTCTACGCCTTCCCGCAGCGCAGCTACATCGCGCGGCAGGGGTTCTCAGTCACCGCCAACCTGGCGGTGCGCCGCGAGATCTTCGAGGCGGTGGGTCCCTTCGCCGGCATCGAGATCGCCGAGGACACCGACTGGGGCCAGCGCGCGGCGCGGATGGGCCATGTCACGGTCTATGCGCCCGAGGTGGTGGTCCACCACCCGGCGCGCCGCTCGATGGCGGAGCTCTACGCCAAGTGGGACCGCAACGTCGGGCATCACTATGCGGCCTTCGCCCGGGGGCCGTTGGGGCGGGCGAAATGGACGCTGAAGACCGGGGCGCTCGTCGTCTCGCCGCTGGCCGAGATCCCGCGGCTGATGGCCACCAGCCGCCTCGCGCGGCCCCGCGACCGGGCGCGGGCCTTTCGGGCGCTCGCTTCCCTCAGGCTCTATCGCGCGCGGCGGATGCTCGCGGTGATGCTCCATCACGGCACACGGACCGCCGAGACCCGCTGGAACCGGCTCTGAGCGCCTGCGGCGACCGGTTCTGAGCGCCTGCGGCGACCGGCGCGCGCCGGGAGGTGGGAGGCAGTGTCCAACTTGAAACCCGTAACAGGGGCAAAACTCCGGGCATTTCCGACCGGGTTGGATAGCGGTTTGCGACGCGGTTATGGGCGCGTGTGTTGTCGGACGCTCACTCAGAGGTTGGATCAGCGTTGCCGGACGAGTTGCGACAGGTGGGGAACCGCTTCGGCGCCTGCGGTGTCAAATCTGGCGCCGAGATAGTCCCAGAACGCGATCCCCAGTTTGTCGCAGGTCTTGAGCAGCGACAGGAATGCATCGCGGCAATCCCGCCCGGCATCGCTGCGGGTGCC
>JBBQRM010000396.1:0-3465 GCA_038214855.1 Rhodobacterales bacterium
GGCCGGCGTGATGAAGTCGCTCGCCTCGAGGTCGTCGACGACGTTCACCAGCGCACCGGCCGCGCGTCCGATCTCTGCCGCGCGTCCGTCCTTTGCGGCTGCGCCGTTGGCGCCATAGACCAGCGCTGCAGCATGCGCGTCGCCGTCCCTCAGCGGCCGCTCGACCAGCACGAGCCGCCCCTCCGCCGCCCAGGCCCGGATCTGCGGCGCCGGGTCCTCGCCGAAGACCTCGACCTGCGCCTCGGTCTTGAGAAGGAGGCGCAGCTTGGCGCTCGCGACCTCGCCGGCACCGGAGACGACGACGCGGCGGCCGCGCAGATCGAGGAAGACGGGGAAATGGCGCATCGCACGGACCCTCAGGCAGAAGCTCTGCCGTCATTAGAACATTTTCCTTGCTTTTCGCAATCTACGGGAGGAAATAAGGATATGACGGGCAAAACGGCTGATCAATCTCTGATCCTGTCCCCAAGAATCCCCGATGGACGGAATGAAAGTTTCGCTGGACGATCTAGACAGGAACATCCTCGCGCTCCTCCAGGAGGACGCGAGCCTCAGCCTCGAGGAGATCGCCCGCCGCGTCGGCGCCTCCAAGACGCCGGTCTGGAACCGCATCCGCAAGATGCGCGCCTCGGGCCTCATCCGCGCCGAGGTGGCCCTGCTCGACCCGGAGAAGCTCGGGCTCGAGGCCTGCTTCTTCGTGCTGATCCGCACCGCCGAGCACGACACCGCCTGGCTCGCGCGCTTCCTTGCGGCGGTGCGCGCCCGGCCCGAGGTGATGGAGGCGCACCGGCTCGCCGGCGACGTCGACTACATCCTCAAGGTCCGCGTCGCGAACGCCCGCGCCTACGACGCCTTCTACCAGGCGCTGATCCGCGAGGTCTCGATCTTCAACGTCACCTCCACCCTGTCGATGGAGGAGATCAAGAACACCACCGCCCTGCCCCTGTGAGCGGCATCGCCGCATTGTCCCTTCCCAAGCCGGAGCGCAGCGTCTATCCCCGGACCTTAGGCCAAGCTGCGGGCGGTCGATGCGCAACACTACCCTGATCCTGGCTGTGCTCATCCTGCTCGCCGGCTGCGGCGTCAGGCTGCCGGGCTCGATGAACGCCCGCACGACCCCGTCGCCCGCGGCGGTCGCGCCTGCGAGCGACGCGCCGCTGGCGTTGCGCACGGTGGCGGTCGAGCCAGGGCTGCGCGGCGCCATCCTGCGCGTCGAGGCGGTGGCACCGACGCAGGGCTGGCACGACGCGGCCCTCGTCCCGCTCGAGGCGCCGGCGCCCGAGGGCGTTCTCGCCTTCGAGTTGCGCGCCACGCCCCCCGCGGCGCTCCGAGACATCGGCCGCGAGCGCTCCCGCCTCCTGACGGCCGCGACCTTCCTGGAGACCGCGGTCCTGCGCGACCTGCGCCAGGTCAGCGTGAACGGCACCGCCATCCCTCTCGCGCCGACGGGCAGCAGGTAAACAAGACGTTAAAACGCCGGAATTTTCCCAATGATTTCAGTTGGAGATTCGATCTTTCACAGTGAAACCCGTGAAACCGCCCGATCCGGCCGGCGCGGCGTCAGACGAGCGACACGACCTTCACGGCGCTGCCGTCGGCCGACAGCGCGATCTCGCCGCGCTTCAGCCGCACGGCGTCCCGGCCGAAGACCTCGAAGCGCCAGCCCGACATCGCCGCCACCTTCGGCGCCTCGGTGGCCGCGATCAGGTCCAGATCGCCGCTCGAGGCGATCAGCCGCTGCGCCACGCCCTCGGCATCGGCCCGCGCCTTGAGCAGCACCCGCAGCAGGTCCGCTAAGGCCTCGGCCCCTGCCTTGCGCGCCGGTGGCTCGGGCAGGCGTGGCATCGCCTCGGCCGGCAGCGCCTCGGCGCGCCGGATCGCCTCGAGGATCGCCTCCGCCAGCTCCCCCCGCCGCGCCTCCCGCAGCAGCAGCCGCGAATTGCCGAGCTCCTCGAGGCTCGTGGGCCGGTTCGCCGCCAGCTCGCTCAGCGCGTCGTCCTTGAGGATGCGGCCCCGCGGCACGTTGCGGGCCTGCGCCTTAATCTCGCGCATCCGCGCGAGCTCCTGCAGCGCCGCGAGAAGCTTCGGGGCAGACGAGCGGGTCTTGAGCCGCGTCCACGCCTGCTCCGGATCGGCGCGGTAGGTCTCGGGATCGGTCAGCACCGCGAGCTCCTCCTCGACCCAGGCTCCGCGCCCGCTCTCGGCGAGCTTCTTCGACAGAACCTCGTAGATCCGCCGCAGATGCGTGACATCCGCCAGCGCATAGGCCATCTGCGCCGGGGTGAGCGGCCGGCGGCTCCAGTCGGTGAAGCGCGAGGACTTGTCGATGCTCGCCCGCGCGATCTGGCGAGCCAGCGTCTCGTACCCCACCTGATCGCCGTAGCCGCAGACCATCGCCGCGACCTGGGTGTCGAAGAACGGCGCGGGCAGGACGCCGGCCTCGGTCTGGAAGATCTCGAGGTCCTGGCGCGCCGCGTGGAACACCTTGACCACGCCCGGCGCGAGGAACAGCTCGTAGAGCGGCTCGAGCGACAGCCCTTGGGCGAGCGTGTCCACCAAGGCCGCATCCCCCACACCCTCGCCCGGACGTGCGAGCTGGACCAGGCAGAGCTGCGCGTAATAGGTCCGCTCGCGCAGGAACTCGGTATCGACGGTGACATAGGGGGCGTCGAGGCAGTCCCGGCAGAAGCGTGCGAGCGCATCGGTCGTGGTGATCGGCGGCGGGACGGCGCTCAAAGGTGCCCCCGTATCCGGCGGGCGACCCGCGCCGCGCCGCGGCCGGTCAGAATGGTTAACATCTGAACCAATCCAAGAACTTGCAGGGATGTTTCGCGACGGCACCGGGTCTCTCTTGCACATCGCCTCCCACAGTGCAAGCCTCCGCCGGTGAGGCAATCCGGCTCTGAAAGACATGCGGCCGATCCGTCCGGATCGAGCCGATCAGCGGGCTCGGCGAGGACGGTCAGTCCCCGTCTCCTCGGCGGGAAGTTCCGGCCCCCTCGACCAGAGCGTTCCGCGAACGGTCCACCCCTGCGGGAGCTGGATGGCGCCGCACGGCATCGAGCCGGTCGAGACGCCGGGCGATGGTCCGGTCGGCCAGCAGGTCCTCGACCGAGGCGGGCAGACGCCGCCGCCAGTTCGGATGCTCGTCGATGGTCGCGGGCATGTTCGGCTGTTCGACCAGGCCGAACAGGTCCTCGACCGGCACGAGCGCGAGCGCGCTCGCGCTCAACCCCACCTGGGCCACGGCCGCATCGACCGCGGACGCCGGATCGTCGGGCGGGTCGGACGCAGGATCAGCGCCCGCGGCATCGGCGACCGCGCCCCACAGCAGCGCCCGATCCTCGGCGCGGGCGGCGCGCTCGGTCGGCTCGTCCTCAAAGGGGCTCTTGCGGCCGATGGTCCAGGTCCAGTCGATGTCGCGGCCGGTCCACCAGCCGGCGACGGTGGGCAGGTCGTGGGTGC
>JBBQRM010000397.1:0-3441 GCA_038214855.1 Rhodobacterales bacterium
CCCGCCCCCTCGCGCAGCGCGGCATGGGTGGAAAACGACCCGCCGGCCGCCCCCGCCACGCTCAGGCCGGGCACGGCCCCCGCCACGGGCGTAAACGCGGCGAGCGGCTCGTTCCAGACCGGCCGCGCCCCGAGATGGCACGTCAGATGCAGCGTCGGGTTCCAGCCGCCCGAAACGGCGAGGCAATCCGCCTCGATCCGGCGCGTCCCGGCCCCGTCCCGCACCGTGACCGCCGTCACCCCCTTCGCCCCGTATGCTCGCGTCACCACGGCGCCCGTCAGCGTGCGCCACGGCCCGTCGGGCGGCCGGGCGCCCGCGCGCGAATCGACCAGCGCGGCGACCCGCACCCCCGCTGCGGCCAGATCCACGGCGGTACGCCAGCCGTCGTCGTTGTTGGTGAACACCACCGTACGACCCGGGCTGGCCGCCCAGCGCGTGACATAGGCGCGCGCGGCCCCGGCCAGCATCACGCCGGGGCGATCGTTGTCCGGAAAGGCGATCGGCCGCTCGATCGCCCCGGCGGCGAGAATCGCGCGGCGCGCATGGATGCGCCAGAACGCGTCGCGCGGCACGCCGGCGCCGGGCGCATGGCGGCTGACGCGCTCCAGCGCGCCGTAGATCTGCCCGTCGTAAACGCCGGTGACGGTCGTGCGCGGCATCAGCCGCACGTTCGGCAAACCAGCGATTTCCGCGAGCGTCGCCTCCACCCAGTCGACCGCCGACACGCCCCCGATCTCCAGCCGCTCGGCGTTCAGCCGGCCGCCCATGCGGAAATCCTCGTCGGCGAGGATCACCCGCGCCCCGGCCCGCCCGGCGGTCAGCGCCGCCATCAGACCCGCGGGCCCGGCTCCGATCACCAGCAGGTCGGCGAAGGCGAAGGCCTTTTCGTTCAGGTCCGGGTCGCGCAGGCCCGACAGCGCGCCGAGCCCCGCCGCCCGGCGGATCAGCGGCTCGTAGACGCGCTCCCACCACGCCGCCGGCCACATGAAGGTCTTGTAATAAAATCCGGCCCCGAGGAACGGCGCCAACCGGTCGTTGACCGCCATCAGGTCGAACCCGAGCGACGGCCAGCGGTTCTGGCTGCGCGCGCCGAGGCCCGCATAGGGTTCGACGACCGTCGCGACGGCGTTCGGCGTCGCGTCCGCCCCGGTCCCGAGCGTGACCAGCGCGTTCGGCTCCTCCGAACCGGCGGCGATCAATCCGCGCGGCCGGTGGTACTTGAACCCGCGCCCGAGCAGCCGAACCCCGTTCGCCATCAGCGCCGAGGCCAAGGTATCGCCCGGATGGGCGACGTACGGCCGGCCGTCGAACGTGAACGGAATGCGCGTCGCGCGGTCGATCGCGCCGCCGGCGCCCAGCCGCGTCATCGCGCCGCGTCCCGCGCCAGCGCGGCCTCGAGCACCGCATGCGTGCGCGTGTCCCGCACCACCCGCAACCAGGCGCGGCAGCCGTGCGCGTGCAGCCACAGCTCCGCGTTCGGACCGGCCGGGTTGTCGCGGATATGCAGATAATCGTCGAAAGCCGCGGCCCCCGCCTCCGCGCCGGGCCGGTCGAGCAGCTTCGCCGATCCGCGATACGCGAACTCCCGCAGGTCGCGGGGGCCGCACAGGGGGTAATCGATGCGCATATCAGTGCAGGTTGTGCTGGGCGCCCGTGCCCTCTTCGTCGAGCACATGGCCCGTCGTGAAGCGGTCGAGGCGGAGTTTCGCGGCTGCGGCGTGCGACGTGCCGGTGGCGATCAGATGGGCGAAGCACCAGCCCGATCCGGGCACCGCCTTGAAGCCGCCGTAGCACCAGCCGCCGTTGAAGTAGAGCCCCTCCACCTGCGTCGCGTCGATGATCGGCGAGCCGTCCGAGGACATGTCCATAATCCCGCCCCAAGATCGCAACACGCGCGCCTTGCCGATCATCGGCATCAGCGCCATGCCGGCCTCCATCACGTGCTCGACCATCGGCAGGTTGCCGCGCGCGGCATAGGAATTGTAGCCGTCGAGATCGCCGCCGAACACCAGCCCGCCCTTGTCGGACTGGCTGACGTAGAAATGCCCCATCCCGAAGGAGACGACGCCGGGGATGACCGGCTTCAGCCCCTCGGTCACGAAGGCCTGCAGCACCTGGCTCTCGATCGGCAGGCTTAGCCCCGCCATCTGCCCCACCTGGCTCGAGCGGCCGGCGACCGCCATCCCGACCCTGCCCGCGGCGATGTATCCGCGCGTGGTCTCGACCCCGCGAACCCGCCCCCCCTCGATCCGGAAGCCCGTGACCGCGCAGTTCTGGATCAGGTCGACCCCCCGCCGGTCGGCGCCCCGCGCGTAGCCCCAGGCGACGGCGTCGTGACGCGCGGTCCCGGCCCGGCGTTGCAAGAGCCCGCCGCGGATCGGAAACCGCGCGTCGTCGAAGTTGAGAAAGGGGGCGTGTGCCCGCACCGCCTCGCGGTCGAGCAGCTCGGCGTCGTCGCCCTGGAAGCGGATCGCGTTGCCGCGGCGCGCGGCCGCGTCCATCTGGCCGTCGGAATGGGCGAGCATCAGATGCCCGCGCTGGGACATCATCACGTTGTAGTTCAGCTCCTGCTCCAGCCCCTCCCAGAGCTTCAGGCTCAGCGAGTAGAACTCCGAATTGCCTGGCAGCAAATAGTTCGCGCGCACGATCGTGGTGTTGCGCCCGATGTTGCCCCCGCCGATCCAGCCCCGCTCGAGCACCGCGACATCGGTGATCCCGTGGTTTCTCGCGAGGTAATAGGCGGTGGCAAGCCCGTGGCCGCCGCCGCCGATGATAATCGCCTCATAGGCAGGTTTGGGCGTGGGGTCGCGCCAGACCGGGCGCCAGCCCCGGTCGCCCCCGACCGCATTGCGCAGGATCCGCCAAGCCGAATACTCCTTCGCCGAACTGCGCATCGTCCCGCCTGTCCCGAACCCGCCGACCAAACCCGCTCGCCGCGGGTTGCGCAAGGGGGAGCCGGAACACGCGGAGCCGGTTTGTCGTTCTTTGGCCCGGACGCAGAAGCGGCGGCCCCGTAGAGCCGCCGCAAGAGACCATTGGGTCGCCCCGGGGCGTCAGGCCGCCCGCTTGCGCCGCCGCGCGACGAAGCCCATCACGCCGAAGCCGCCCAGAAGCAGCGGCAGCGCCGCGGGCACCGGCACCGGCGCGATCGTCGAAGGATCGATGTCGCCAGAGCGGATCTGGATCAGATTGCCTGAGTTGCCGCCCCCCTGCACCTGCATCGTGCCTTTCAGGTTGAAGCCTTCGCCAGTGAAATCGTCGTCGAAGAGCACGGCGGAATAGAAGTCTGCGTCCCGCGCGCTGATCCCGGCTTATTCATCCAAATGGGCGAGAATGGTTGCGTGCGCCTGAAAGCGCTGTAGATTCAAGCTGTTGAACACAAACCGACGGCAGCATCGGACGCACGCATGGGTGAAACGCTACAGCCGCTCACGCCCGGCT
>JBBQRM010000398.1:0-3440 GCA_038214855.1 Rhodobacterales bacterium
CGCTGCTGACCGCCTGGCTCGAGCGGACCGGGGCCGAGACGCAGGACGCCCCGCCCGCGACGGACGCGGCAACGATGTCGCGCGACGAAGCCTACCGGGTGCTCGGCCTGGAGCCGGGCGCGAGCGCCGACGAGGTGCGCGAGGCCTACCGCCGGCTGATGCGCCGTGTCCATCCCGACCTCGGCGGCTCGGGCGCGCTCGCCGCGATGATCAACGCGGCCAAGCAGGTGCTCGATCCCGGCGGCGCCGAGGACGGCGCGTGACCGGCCCCGCGTTCGGGAGCTGGATCGGGCGAACCGAGACGGCGCGCGACCGCGTGACGCTGCAATCGGCGCTGCGGCTCGCCGCGACCCTCGACGTCGCGCCCGGCCGCGTGCCGCTCGAAGACGGTGCGCCCCTGCCGCCGCTGTGGCACTGGACGGCCTTCGCGGGCGCCGAGCCTGCATCCGGCCTGGGGCCGGACGGTCATCCGCGCCGTGGCGGCTTCCTGCCGCCGGTGCCGCTCGAGCGGCGGATGTGGGCCGGCGGCAAGCTCGCCTTCCACGCACCGATCCGCATCGGCGAGCCGCTGGAGCGGCGCTCGGAGATCGTCTCGGTGGTGCCGAAGCCCGGGGCGGCGGGCGAGATGGTCTTCGTGACCGTCGCGCACCGGATCACCGACGAGAGCGGCGCGCCGCGGCTCGAGGAGACGCACGACGTCGTCTACGTCGCCCGCCCCGGGCGCAATGTGGTCGCCCGCCCCGGGCGCTACGTGCCGCCGCGTCCCGTCGAGCCGCCGCCGAATCCTTTTTGGTCCGATCCCGCGCCCATCGACACGGTTGTGCTCTTCCGCTTCTCGGCCGTCACCTTCAACGGCCACCGCATCCACTACGACCTCGCGTACAGCCGGGAGGTCGAGGGATATCCGGGGCTGGTGGTGCACGGCCCGCTCCAGGCGCTGCTGCTGATCGGCGCCGCGGAACGGCACCGGCCCGGCGCGCGCGCCGCGACCTTCGCCTTCCGCGGCGTCCGCCCGGTCTTTCACACCGACACGCTGCGCCTCGTCGGCGCCGAGCCCGAGGGAGACGCGCAGGACCTCTGCGCCGTCACCGGCGAGGGCTTCGTCAGCATGCAGGCGCGCGTGACCTGGGTGCCGCCAGATCCTGACGAGAGGTAAAAACGCCGGAAATCTTCCTGCGTTTTCAATAGGGGGAGTCGTGTCGCACGGTGCGACGCGGTGCGACGGGCGAGGCGCGGCCGGACGAGACCTCAGCGCAGGCCGGTGATCTCGTCGACAGGCACCTCGGCCCCGCCCTCGAGCACCAGCACCGGGTCGCCGTCGTTCAGCCGCACCTCCGAGACGCGCGAGAACACCCGCCCCGCCTCGGTGCCGAGCAGCGCGTCGCCGGCGAAGCTCTCGACCGCAAAGCCGTAGCTGCCCTCGGGCGCCATGCTGCCCATGTCGTCGGTGCCGTCCCAGGTCACGGTGCTTGCCGCGGGGTCGATCTCCTTGCGGGAGACCACCTGATCGAAGTCGTTGCGCACCACGAGCCAGGCCTTGTCCGCCTCGGCGTTCGGCGTGACCTCCACCTCCATCGGCGTGCCGGCGAAGCTGCCGTTGCCCGGGGCGCGGACCTCCTTGCCGATCCACTGCGCCAGCCCGTCGGCGCCGCCGCCGGCGAGGGCCTGGTATATCTGGTCGAGCCGGTCGTTGGTGCGCACCTGCTGCTCGACCGCCGAGAAGCTGGCGAGCTGGGCCACGAACTCCGTCGATTCCATCGGCTTGAGCGGGTCCTGGTTCTTGAGCTGCGTGGTGAGCAGGGTCAGGAACGTCTCGAAATCGCCGGCGGGACCCGCGGTGTCCGCCTTGGCGGCGGCCTTCGGATCGACTTCGGCGGCGCTCGCCGGGGGCTTTGCAGCGGTCCCGACCGGCGGGGTGGTGGACTTGATCTCCATGCGGATATCCTTTCGTGAACTCTTGACTACAGGCGGATGTCGAGCCCGCCCGCCACGCGCACCGACGGCAGCGCCAGCGTCTGCATCGGGCCTGGCGCCACGCGCGGTTGCATGTCCGTGCCGGGGAGCGGCGCCACGAAGTGCCGCTCGTCGTCGCGCGCCGAGGTCTGGCCACCGGTGGCGAAGTTGAGCGAAACGTTGGCATAGCCCGCCTCGGTCAGCTCGCGCGCCAGCATCTCGGCGTGGCGGCGCAGGAACTCGTGGGTATCCGGCCGCTCGGCGAGCACGCTCGCCTGAAGCCCGCCGTCGACCATCTGGAGCTGGATCTGGACGCGGCCGAGCTCGGGCGGGTCGAGCCGGATCTCCACCCGGTCGTTGCCGGCCCCGGTCCCGTCGAAGGCTCGCGCGACCTGGAGCACCGCAGGCTGCGGCGGCAGGTGCTGGAGCGTCTGCGCGAGCGGCACGGGCGCCACGCGCTCCGCCCCGCCGCCGAGCGGCACGCCCTCGGCCGACAGCCGCCACTGGCCCACGCTCTGGTCGGATTGCTGGAGCGCCTCGGAGAAGGCTGCGACGCCCGGAGCCGCGGCCGGCGTCGCGGCGGCGGCGCGCGCTTCCATCACCGCCGGCGCCGCGGTCGGGGTCGGGGCCTCGGACCGGACCGCGCCCTCGCGCTCGCCACGAACCGGCCGCGCATCCTCGTCGCGGGCCGGTCGCAGCGGCGCGGCCAGCGCGGCACCTCCCGCGACCGGTTGCGCCACGGCGCGTGACGCGGCCGCCATGGCCGCACCCTGCGCGGCGGCTGGGACCGCAGTTCCCCTGGCCGCCTCGGCAGGTACCGCCTCTCGCTCCGCCTGCTCCGGCTGCGCCGGGGCCGCGGGATCCGCAGCATCGCCTGCGACGCGCGTCTGCGCGGCAGCGGCGGGCACAGCGGCACGCACCGGCGCCATGGCGCCGCGCGCGGTTCCGGAAATCGCCGCGGCCGCCTCCCCTGCATCCGCCGGTGCGTCCGTCGGCGCCCCGGGAGCCTTGATCGGAGCGGCGGCAACGGCCGCAGCGGCTTCGGCCGCAGCAGCAGCGGGCTCGGCGGCGTGCTTTGTGGGGAGAGACGTCTCGCGGGCAGCGTGAGGCCGCGGTCCCACTTCCGCCGGAGCCGCCTCGGGGGCGGCTTCGGGCAAACTTCCTGAGGCATCCGCGGCCGGCGCAACGGCGGACTGCGGCGCGGACACCTGGGGCGCAGCGGGCCGCCGCGTCACCGGTGGCGTCGCGGCCGGCACGGCTTCGGCCGGCATGCCTTCGGCCGGCACCGCTGATGCGTCTTCGACCGCATCGAACGCGGCGGGGGGCTCCGCATCGGGGAACCCGGGATCCTCTACGCCCGCATGTTCCGCCGGCTCGACGGCTGCGGCGGGATCGCCCGACACCTCGGCATCGGCCCCAGTCACGACGGGACCGGTCGCGACGGCCTGGGGCGCGACGCCGGCCGAGACCCGCGTCTTCGCCTCGGC
>JBBQRM010000399.1:0-3440 GCA_038214855.1 Rhodobacterales bacterium
GGATGCCGCTCTTTCTGGTCAGCATCCTGTCGATCCTGGTCGGCATGGTGATCGGCTACCTGTTCGAGTGGCTGCGCGAGCACAAGCACCGCCGCCGCGCCACCGAGAAGGCGCGCGAGGCCGAGCGCATGCGGCGCGAGCGCGACCGGCTGCGCGAGCAGACCGGCCGGGCCGACGACGACGTGCTCGCGCTCCTGAACTGACGCGGGCGCGCGATGCGCGTCAAGATCTGCGGCCTGCGCACCCGTAGCGATTTCGCCGCGGCAGCCGAGAGCGGTGCCGCCTACGGTGGGCTCGTCTTCGTGCCGGGATCGCCGCGGTACGTGACGATCGGCGACGCACGCTGGATCCTCGCCGTCACCTCGCCGCTCGTCAAGGTGGCGCTGACGGTGGATGCCGACGACGCGACGCTCGAGGCGATCCTCGCGGACCTGCCGATCGACATGCTGCAGCTCCACGGGCAGGAGAGCCCCGATCGGGTCGCCGAGGTGCGCGACCGCTTCGGCTTGCCGGTGATGAAGGCGGTGGGCATCGCCGACGAGAGCGACCTGCCGGCGCTGGACGCGCATTCGAAGGTCGCGGACCAGATCCTGGTCGATGCGCGCCCGCCGCGCGATGCGTCTCTGCCCGGGGGCAACGGTGTGGCGTTCGACTGGACGCTGATGCGGGAGCGACGCTGGAGCGTACCCTGGATGCTCGCCGGGGGCCTTACGCCCGAGAGCGTGCTCGAGGCGGTGCGGGTGACCGGGGCCGAGCAGGTCGATGTCTCCTCCGGCGTCGAGCGCGCGCCGGGTGTAAAGGACCCCGCGCTGATCGAGGCCTTCGTGCGCACGGCCAGCGCGCCGCTGCCGCTGCGGGTTTGAGAACGGGTCTCGACGGAGGCCATCGCTGCGTGTAGCTCTGCGCGATGCCTCAGTTCGCAGGAGCCCGCCCGATGCCCGCGCCCCAATCCGCGCCTCAGTCTGCGCAACATTCTGCGCCCCGGCCCAATTCGTTTCGCACCGGCCCCGACGAGCGCGGCCGCTTCGGCGCCTTCGGCGGGCGGTTCGTCGCCGAGACGCTGATGCCGCTCGTCCTCGAGCTCGAGGCTTGCTTCAACCAGGCGAAGACCGACCCGGCCTTCTGGGCGGAGATGGACGACCTTTGGAAGAACTACGTCGGCCGCCCCAGCCCGCTCTATTTCGCCGAGCGGCTGACCGAACGGCTGAGCGGCGCTAAGATCTATCTCAAGCGCGACGAACTCAACCATTCCGGCGCGCACAAGATCAACAACGTGCTCGGCCAGATCCTGCTCGCCCGCCGCATGGGCAAGACCCGGATCATCGCCGAGACCGGGGCGGGCCAGCACGGCGTGGCGACGGCGACGGTCTGCGCGAAGTTCGGGCTGAAATGCGTGGTGTTCATGGGGGCGACCGACGTCGAGCGCCAGAAGCCGAACGTCTTCCGCATGAAGCTGCTCGGTGCCGAGGTCGTACCGGTCACCTCGGGGCGCGGCACGCTGAAGGACGCGATGAACGAGGCGATGCGCGACTGGGTGACCAATGTCGCGGACACCTTCTATTGCATCGGCACGGTGGCCGGGCCGCATCCGTATCCGGCGATGGTCCGCGACTTCCAGGCGATCATCGGCAAGGAGACGCGGGTCCAGATGCAGGAGGCCGAGGGAAGGCTGCCCGACGTGCTCGTCGCCTGCATCGGCGGCGGGTCGAACGCGATCGGCCTCTTCCACCCGTTCCTCGACGACCCCGAGGTGCGGATCATCGGGGTCGAGGCCGGCGGTCACGGCGTCGACGAGCGGATGGAGCACGCGGCGAGCCTGACCGGCGGCAGGCCGGGCGTGCTGCACGGCAACCGCACCTATCTGCTCCAGGACGCGGACGGCCAGATCATCGAGGGGCACTCGATCTCCGCGGGGCTCGACTATCCCGGCATCGGGCCGGAACACGCCTGGCTGCACGACGTCGGCCGGGTGGAATACGTGAGCGTCACGGATGCCGAGGCGCTGGAGGCCTTCCGGCTCTCCTGCACCACCGAAGGTATCATTCCGGCACTCGAACCCGCGCATGCGCTCGCCCATGTCGCCAAGATCGCGCCCGGTCTGCCGCCCGAGACGCTGGTGGTGATGAACATGTGCGGCCGCGGCGACAAGGACATCTTCACCGTCGCCGACAAGCTCGGCGAGGCGCTCTGAGCCCCATAAACCAAGGTTTAGGCGTCTCGGCCGCGGGTTTGTCCGGCGCCGATTAAACATCCGGCGGATGGTGGAGAGGCCTCGGCGCCCGCTATGAGCCGGGTGGGCATCCCCCGGTGTCGGTTGCGGAGTAGCGAGTGTGTTGTCTCCGGTCGCCTTTACCTGCGGTTCGCGACACGGCACCGGAAATGCGCGGGAGCGAGGGGAAGACGGTCCGGGCCGGCACGTGTAAGTTGGCCCGGGCCGCCTGATTCCCGGGCATCGTACGGACGCGTGATGGAAAACCTGCCGCTCCTCCGGCTTCTCCTCGCCGCTGCCTTGCTCGGGCTCGCCCCCGGGCCGGCCGCGGCGCAGGATCCGGTCGACGACATCGTGGCGCGGCTCAAGTCCGAAGGCTTCGCCGTCGAACAGGTCGAGCAGACGATGCTGGGCCGCATCCGCATCGAGGCGGTGCGCGACGGGGAGCGGCGGGAGATCGTCGTGGACCGCTCGACCGGCGAGATCCTGCGCGACTACGTCGACGAGGGCGGCGGCTAGGCCGGTGTCGGGCGCCCGCGCAAGGCTCCGCGCGCGGAGGCGCTGAGCAATGCGGTCACCGCGCGCGGGGCGGACGGCGCTGTGGACCGTCGTGGGGCTCCAGGCGATCTTCTCGCTCTTCTTCATCTGGGACATCGCGACGGGGGTGCTCGGTCTGCGCAGCGAGCCGCTGAGCTGGCAGACGCGCGAGCTGATCGAGGTCGGGGCGGCGCTCGGGCTGCTGCTCGGGGTGGGGCTGGGCGCGGCACTGGTCGCGCGGACCATCCGGCGCAACCGGGTCGTGGAGGACGAGTTGCGCCGCGCCTCGTCGGCCTTCGCGGCGCTGCTCGAGGAGCGGTTCGCCGAATGGGGGCTGACGCCGTCGGAGCGGGACGTTGCCTGGTTCACGCTCAAGGGCCTGAGCATCGCCGAGATCGGCAAGCTGCGCCAGACGAGCGAAGGCACGATCAAGGCGCAGTCGAACGCGATCTATCGCAAGGCCGGGGTCAACGGCCGCACCCAGCTGCTGAGCCTGTTTCTCGACGAGCTGATGGAGGCGCGGCCGGTGCCCGAGCGTTCCGGCTTGCCGCCACCGCTGCCACCGGGTAGCTAGGTCCCCGGGGCGCGGCAGGCGGCCGGCCCAGGGGAAAGCACGTCACGTTATGGAAAATCTGGAGATCGGCGACCTCGTGGTCCTGACGGCGGGGTCGATGCGCATGGCGGTCGAGGCGGT
>JBBQRM010000400.1:0-3439 GCA_038214855.1 Rhodobacterales bacterium
CTGATGCGCGCGCTGCTCGCGCAGGCGGAGGCCGGCGCCGAGATGGCGATGCCAGGGTTCACCCATCTCCAGGTGGCGCAGCCGGTGACCTGGGGCCACCACATGCTCGCCCATGTCGAGATGCTCGACCGCGACCGCGGCCGGTTCGCCGATGCGCGGGCGCGGATGAACGAGAGCCCACTGGGGGCCGCGGCGCTGGCGGGCACTTCGTTTCCCATCGACCGCGAGATGACCGCGGCGGCGCTCGGGTTCGACCGCCGGATGGCCGCCCAGGACATCGCCGGGTCGCGCGCCCATGCTGCCATGCTGGCGGCACAGGGTATCATCACTGATAGCGATGCGGCGGCCATTCGGGAAGGGCTGCTCACGGTGTTGTCAGAGATCGACGGCGGCACCTTCGCATTTTCCACCGCGCTCGAGGACATCCACATGAACGTCGAGGCGCGGCTCAAGGCGCTGATCGGCGAGCCCGCGGGGCGGCTGCACACCGCCCGCTCGCGCAACGATCAGGTCGCGACGGACTTCCGCCTGTGGGTGCGTGAGGGCTGCGATGCGGCGCAGGACGCGATCGCCGCTCTGATGCGCGCGCTGCTCGCGCAGGCGGAGGCCGGCGCCGAGATGGCGATGCCAGGGTTCACCCATCTCCAGGTGGCGCAGCCGGTGACCTGGGGCCACCACATGCTCGCCTATGTCGAGATGCTCGACCGCGACCGCGGGCGGCTCAGGGACGCGCGAGCGCGGATGAACGAGAGCCCGCTGGGGGCCGCGGCGCTGGCGGGCACCTCGTTTCCCATCGACCGCGAGATGACCGCGGCGGCGCTCGGGTTCGACCGGCCGATGGCCAATTCGCTCGATGCGGTCAGCGACCGGGACTTCGCGCTGGAGTTCCTCGGCGCCGCGAGCCTCTGCGCCACGCATCTCAGCCGCCTCGCCGAGGAGCTGGTGATCTGGTCCTCGGCGCAGTTCGGCTTCGTCTCGCTCAGCGACCGCTTCTCGACCGGCTCCTCGATCATGCCGCAGAAGAAGAACCCCGACGCGGCCGAGCTGGTCCGCGCCAAGGTGGGCCGCATCACCGGCGCGCTGGTGGCGCTCTCGACGGTGATGAAGGGCCTGCCGCTGGCCTATTCCAAGGACATGCAGGAGGACAAGGCGCAGGTCTTCGACGCCGCCGACAGCCTGATGCTGGCCCTCGCCGCGATGACCGGCATGGTCGCGGACATGACGCCGGACGCAGGCCGGCTGCGCGCGGCGGCGGGGGCGGGCTTCTCGACCGCGACCGATCTCGCCGACTGGCTGGTGCGCACGCTCGGCCTGCCGTTTCGAGAGGCGCATCACGTCACCGGCGCGCTGGTGCGCGAGGCCGAGCGCCGCGGCTGCGATCTGCCCGAGCTCGACCTCGCGGCGATGCGCGCGGCGCATCCCGGGATCACGCAGGACGTCTACGTTGTCCTGGGCGTCGAGAATTCGGTCGCGAGCCGCACCAGCTACGGCGGCACCGCGCCGGCGCAGGTGCGTGCCCAGATCGCCCGCTGGCAGGAGCGGCTGGCGTGAGGTGGGTCGCATTCGCCCTCTGCCTCGCCCTCGGTTCCTGCGGGATCAAGGGCGATCCGGTGCCGCCCGAAAATTCGGTCTGGCCCGGCTGAGATGGACCATTTCCGCTATCGCCGTGGCGTGCTCCACGCCGAGGACGTGGCCCTGCCCGAGATCGCGGCCGCGGTGGACACCCCCGTCTACGTCTATTCCAGAGCCACGCTGACCCGGCACTACCGGGTGCTGGAGGAGGCGCTCGCGGGGCTGCCGCATCTGATCTGCTACGCGATGAAGGCCAATTCCAACCTCGCGGTGCTGCGCGTGCTGGCGCGGCTGGGGGCCGGGATGGACGTGGTCTCGGGCGGCGAATATCGCCGGGCCCGCGCAGCAGGGGTGCCCCCCGAGCGGATCGTCTTCTCCGGTGTCGGCAAGACGCGGGCGGAGATGCATCTGGCGCTGAGCGAGGGCATCCGGCAGGTCAACGTCGAGTCAGAGCCCGAGCTCGCGGCGCTGAGCGAGGTGGCGGCAGGGCTCGGCGTGACGGCGCCGATCGCGCTGCGCGTCAACCCCGACGTCGATGCGCGCACCCATGCCAAGATCGCGACCGGGCTCAAGGAGAACAAGTTCGGCGTGCCCCTCTCGCGCGCCCGTGCCGTCTATGCCGAGGCGGCGCGCCTGCCCGGCATCGAGGTCGTGGGCGTGGACGTGCACATCGGCAGCCAGCTCACCGAGCTCGCGCCCTTCGAGCAGGCCTTCGCCAAGGTCGCCGAGCTGACGGAGGTCCTGCGGGCCGACGGCCACGACATCCGCCGGCTCGACCTCGGCGGCGGCCTCGGCATCCCCTACCGCTGCGCGAACGAGGCGCCGCCGCTGCCGTTCGACTACGGCGCGGTCATCCGCCGCACCTTGGGCCACCTCGGCTGCGAGATCGAGATCGAGCCCGGCCGGCTGATCGCGGGCAACGCCGGGGTGCTGCTCGCGCGGGTCCTCTACCGCAAGGCCGGCGACGGGCGCGACTTCCTGATCCTCGACGCGGCGATGAACGACCTGATCCGCCCGGCGATGTACGACGCCTGGCACGACCTCGTGCCGGTGGCGGAGCCCGCGCCCGGCGTCGAGCGCGCAGCCGTGGATATCGTCGGCCCCGTCTGCGAGACCGGCGACACCTTCGCCCGCGCCCGCCCGATGCCCCCCGTAGGGCCGGGCGATCTCGTGGCCTTCCGCTCGGCCGGGGCCTATGGCGCGGTGATGGCGTCCGAGTACAATTCCCGGCCGCTGGTGCCGGAGGTGCTGGTCTCGGGGGATCACTTCGCCGTGGTGCGCGCGCGACCGAGCTTTGACGAAATGGTGAACCGCGATACCATCCCCTCCTGGATCGGCTGACGCGCGCACCGCTAGCGTCCCGGCGCCCTTGGAAAGCGGAGCGGATGAACGAACCGACGGAGCCTCCTGCCGCAGACCGGCTCGCGCGCGTGCTCGCGCGCACCCGCGCCTCCCTCGTCTGCGAGCGGGCGCTGCGCGCCTTCTGGCCGATCGCGGCACTGGCGGCGGTCCTGTGGTCGGCGCTCGCCTTCGGTCTCGCGGAATTTCTGTCGCGCGGTCAGATGCTCGCGGCGCTGTTGCTGGCGCTCGTGGCTGCGAGTGTGCTCCTCGCCTACGGCGCCCGGCGGTTCCGCTGGCCCTCGCGCGCCGATGCCCGCGTGCGGGTCGATGCCGATCTGCCGGGGCGGCCGCTGGCGGCGCTCGAGGACCGGCCGGCGCTCGGGCGCGACGATCCGGCGGGCCAGGCGGTCTGGGCCGCGCATCTGACGCGGATGCGGGCGCGCGCGGCGGCGGCGCGGGCGGCGCGGCCGGACCTGCGGCTCGCCTCGCGCGATCCCTTCGCGCTTCGGCTGATGGCGCTGGTCGT
>JBBQRM010000401.1:0-3436 GCA_038214855.1 Rhodobacterales bacterium
TGATCGAGCGGCGGATGCTCGAGGTTTCCCCGTGACCGCCCCCGCCCCGCCGATGGCGCTCCTGGCCGAGCTCACGCATCGCTGTCCGCTCGCCTGTCCCTATTGCTCCAATCCGATCGACCTCACCCGGCGGGAGGCGGAGCTTTCGACCGAGGCATGGATCGACGTCTTCGGTCAGGCCGCAGCGCTCGGCGTCCTGCACCTGCATCTCTCCGGCGGCGAGCCTGCGTCGCGACGCGATCTCGAGGCGCTGACGGAGGCAGCCCGCGCGGCCGGGCTCTACACCAACCTTATCACATCGGGTGTGGGTCTGACGGAGCGCCGGCTCGCGGCCCTCGATGAAGCCGGGCTCGACCACGTCCAGCTTTCGCTCCAGGGGGTGGACGCGGCGATGGCCGACCGGATCGGCGGCTACCGGGGCGGCTTTGCCCGCAAGATGCAGGTGGCGGACTGGGTTCGCGCCGTGGGCTTCCCGCTCACGCTCAACGCCGTCGTCCACAAACAGAACCTCGACCGGCTGGAGGAGACCATTGCGCTCGCCGTTGAGATGGGCGCGCGAAGGCTCGAGGTGGCGACGGTGCAGTTCCACGGCTGGGCCGCGAAAAATCGCGGCGCCCTGATGCCGACGCGCGAACAGTCGATCCGCGCCCGCGACACGGTGCTCGCCGCGCGCGAGCGCCTGAAGGGCGTGCTCGTCATCGACTACGTTCCCGCCGATCACCACGCGCAATACCCAAAGGCCTGCATGGGCGGCTGGGGCTCGACCGGGCTCAACGTCACGCCCGAGGGGCTGGTGCTGCCCTGCCACGCGGCGCAAACCATCCCGGGCCTCGCCTTCGACAACGTCCGCGACCGGCCCTTGCGCGAGATCTGGGAAGAGGGCGCGGCCTTCGACGCCTTCCGCGGCGAGGATTGGATGCAGGAGCCCTGCCGCAGCTGCGACCGCCGCGGCATCGACCACGGCGGCTGCCGCTGCCAGGCAATGGCCATCGTCGGCGATCCCGCCGCGACCGATCCGGTCTGCGTGAAGTCGCCGCACCGTGCCGCGCTGGTCGCCCAGGCGGCGGCCGACGCGGCCTCGACCGAGACCGAACTCGACTACCGGGTGATGGAGCGCCTCGTCGATGTCACGCCTTGACCTCCTGGACGAGCCCGCTGCGACAGGACCAGCGGCGGACGCGCCAGACCGGATGCGCCTCGGCCCAGCGCGCGAGCTCCGGCTGCGCCTGCATCAGGCACGCCATCGGCGACAGGGGCTCGAGATAGGCGATGCTGCGTTCCTCGCATTCGCGGGGCTGCGCCGCGAGACACACGGTAAACACCAGTGCAATCATCACATTCTCCGACATGTGCCGCACGGTGCCGACGTGAAGACGACGCGCCGCGTGGACGGGGACACGATCTCGACTCGTTTCCTCCCGGGCGGTTGTCGGAGCGTTGCTCACTCCACTCGTTATCGGAGAAGCGTAGCATGACCGCGGCGACAGGCAAAGCCGGCAACACCGGCCCGCTGCGGCGCGCGCTCCTGCTCGCCCTCGCGCTGGCGGCGGGGCTCGGTGCCGGCGACCTGCGCGCGGCGGGCTCCGACGATCCGGACTGGCCCTGCATCCAGCGCAAGGTGCCCGAGATATCGCTCGGCCAGATGTGGGGCGGCGTGCCGCCCACGGCCGACTGGCGCGACGATCCCGAGCTGGTGCGGCTGGCCGCGCGGCTCGCCGAGCGGCGCAACCCGCTCGAGGCGGTGGAGACCGAGGCCGCCGCCTATGCCGCGACGCTCCCGCCCGAGGCGCGGGCCGAAAAGCTGGCCCAGCTCTTCGCCGCGATCCTGCACCATGTGAACCTCGAGCGCGGCGCGGTGGTCACCGGCATCGGGCGCTACGCGCACAAGCAGGCCGATCTCGCCGCCCGCGTCGAGGCCCAGCAGGTCGAGCTGGTGGACCTGCGCCGCGCGCCCGCCCCCGATCAGGGCCGCATCGAGGAGCTCGAGGACCGGCTCGCCTGGGACGTGCGGGTCTTCAAGGAACGGTCGCAGTCGCTCACCTATGTCTGCGAATCCCCGGTGCTGCTCGAGGCCCGCGCCTTCGAGATCGCCCGCCGCCTCGCCGCGATGCTCTGAGCCGCCCGCCTCGCGTGCGGCTGAGTCGGCTCGCCCGCGCACCGGCTTCTAAACGTTCAAAGTCTGAACGAAAGGTAAAAATACGATTTTTTCTCCAATGATTTCAATGGCCGTATCGATGTTGCACGGTGCAACTTGTGGCGACCCCGGCTATTCCCACTCCACCTCCCGATAGACTGCCGTCGCGTTGCGGGCATTGAAATCGTCGAACAGCGCCCAGTCCCCGCGCAGGTCGCCCCCCAGATGCTCGACGGCCCCGCCCAGGGTCTCTCCCGCTGCGACCGCCGCCCGCGCCTCGTCCACCAGCGCCGAGAGATAGAACCGCGTCGCCCCCGCCGCCTCCGGCCAGCCGAGCGAAGCCGGCCCGTGCCCTGGCACGACCCGCAGGGCCGGCCTCGCCTCCAACCGGTCGAGCGCCTCGATCCAGCCGAGCGCGGATCCGTCGACCACCGGCACCTGGCCCGCGAAGACCAGATCGCCCAGAAACCAGGTGCCGGTCGCCTCGTCCAGCACCGTCAGGTCGTTGTCGGTATGCGCCGTCGGCTGCGCCTCGAGCGTGAGCACCCGGCCGCCGAGGTCGAGTTCCCGCCGCGCCTCGACGGCCGTGTCCGGCAGCACAACCTCGCTGCCGAGCGCCACCGCCGGCCCCGCCTGGCGCGCAAGCCCCTCGACATAGGCCTCCGCCCGGTTCGCGAGCGCCGGCCCCAGCCGCGCGTGCCCGATCACCTCCGCCCCCGCCTCCGCGAAGACCGAGGCGCCCAGCACGTGGTCGGGATGCATGTGCGTGAGGATCAGCCAGCGGATCGGCAGGTCGGTCCGCGCCCGGATCGCGGCGAGGAGCCTCTCGCCCACGCCGCGCGCCCCGCCGGCGTCGATCACCGCCACCGCCTCGCCACCGATCACGAAGCCCGCGTTCGCCCAGTCCGCGCCGTTCGCCGCGGAGGCGAGCTCGGCCCGCCCACGATGCACGAGAACCCCCGGCGCCACTTCGGCGACCGGCAGCGGCGCCACCGCATCCTTCGCACAGCGCCAGCCGGCGAGCACCGCCTCCGGCCGCGCCGCCGCCCAGTCCTGCGCTCGGGCCTCGAGACAGGCGCCGGGCACCAGCCGCTCGACGCACACCTTTGGCGCCTCCCGCAGGCACAGCTCGACCAGCAGCTCGATCATCCGTCCCTCCCACGCCGCGACCCGCCACCTAGGTCGGGTGGCACGACGGCCGCGGTCGTGCGAAACCTAGCAGATTGTTCCGCGAAAGGATCGCCGCCATGCTGCTGCCTGGACCGCTCGTCGCCGCCCTCGTCGCCTGTGCCCTCTCGGCCT
>JBBQRM010000402.1:0-3432 GCA_038214855.1 Rhodobacterales bacterium
CGAGGGCGGCCGGCGGCTCGCCAAGCGCGACGACGCCCGGTCGATCGCTTCGCTTCGGGCCGAGGGGGCGGAACCGGACGACATCCGCCGCATGGTCGGGCTGTGATCCCCGTTCAGCCGGCGGGCGCCGCGAGCTCCACCTCTTCGCCGTCGCGCACGGCGACATAGAAGCAGCTCCGCCGCCCGGTGTGGCAGGCGGGGCCGGTCTGATCCACGATCATCAGCAGGCAGTCGCGGTCGCAATCCAGGCGCAGCTCGACCAGGTGCTGGACATGGCCCGAGGTCTCGCCCTTGCGCCACAGCTCGCCCCGGGAGCGCGACCAGTAGGTGACGTGCCCCGTCGCCAGCGTCTTGGCCAGGCTCGCCGCGTTCATCCAGGCGAGCATCAGCACCTCGCCCGTGCGGGCCTGGGCGATGGCGGGGATCAGCCCGCGCGCGTCGAACCTGAGGCTGGCCATATCGAAGGTGTGCATCGGGCGGGGTCCTTTTCAGTCGCGTCGCTCCGGCCTATCTATGGGCCAAAGCGGGCTGCCACCAGCCCGCGCGGCGAACGACGAGGGACGCGCGCATGAGCGGCGAAGACGACCTGATCAAACTCTACTCCCAGCGCATCCTGGCGCTGGCCGCCGACATCCCGCATGCCGAGCGGCTCGAAACGCCGCAGGTGAGCGCGCGCAAGCGCTCGCCGCTCTGCGGCTCGACGGTGACGGTGGACCTGGTGCTCGAAGACGGGCGCATCGCGGACTTCGGCCAGGACGTGAAGGCCTGCGCGCTGGGGCAGGCGGCGGCGGCGGTGCTCGGGCGGGTGGCGATCGGGCGCACGCGCGACGACATCGCGACCGCCCGCGACCAGCTCGCTTCGATGCTTAAGGCCGGCGGCCCGGTGCCCGACGCGCCCTTCGACGGGTTCGAGGTGCTGGAGCCCGCGCGCGACTACAAGAATCGCCACGCCTCGATCCTGCTGGCGCTCGAGGCGACGCTCGCGGCCTTCGACGAGGCGCTCGCCGCCGCCTGAGCGAGGAGCGGCCGCGTTAACAATTCTCGGGCGCGGGAGGAAAAGCCGTTTCAACTTTCCCGCGGGCCGCATTAGGTTCGCGCCATGACAACAGCCCTGCTGATCCATCCCGATTGCCTGCGCCATGTCACGCCGCCCGGACATCCCGAGCGGGTCGAGCGGCTGCGCGCCGTGCTCGACGCGCTCGACGCGCCGGAGTTCGAGGCGCTGATGCGCGTCGAGGCGCCGCTCGCCGAGGATGCGGCGCTCACCCGCGCCCATCCCGCGCGCTATCTCGCGGCACTGGAACGCGCCGCCCCGGCGGAGGGGCAGGTGGCGCTCGATCCCGACACGTTCCTGGGGCCGGACAGCCTCGCGGCCGCGCGGCGGGCGGCGGGCGCGGTGGTGCGCGGCGTCGATCTGGTGCTAGGCGGCGAGGTCGACAACGCCTTCTGCGCCGTGCGCCCGCCCGGCCATCACGCCGAGGCCGAGACGGCGATGGGCTTCTGTCTCTTCGGGAGCGTCGTCGTCGGCGCGCTGCACGCGCTCGAGGTCCACGGGCTCACGCGCGTGGCCATCGTCGATTTCGACGTCCATCACGGCAACGGCACGCAGGCGCTGGTCTGGGACGACGCGCGCATCTTCTTCGCCTCGACCCAGCAGATGCCGCTCTTCCCCGGCTCGGGTGCTGCCTCCGAGACCGGCGCCCACGGCCAGATCGTCAACGTGCCGCTCGCAGCCGGCACCGACGGCGCGGCGTTTCGCGCGGCGCTGGAGACGCAGGTCCTGCCCGCGCTCGCCGCGCACGGGGCCGAGCTGATCCTGATCTCCGCCGGGTTCGACGCCCACCGCGCCGATCCGCTCGCGAACCTCGCGCTGACCGAGGCGGATTTCGCCTGGGCGACCGGGCGCATCTGCGAGATCGCCGCGGCCGGCTGCGGGGGCCGGGTCGTCTCGACGCTGGAAGGCGGCTATGATCTGGCCGCGCTCGCGGCGTCCGTGGCCGCGCATGTGCGGGTGCTGATGGAGCGCGGAAATGGCTGAGCAGGCACCGGCCGCGGTCGAGACGCTGAGCTTCGAGGCGGCGCTGGCCGAGCTCGAGCAGGTGGTCGCCCGGCTCGAATCCCAGGACGTGGCACTCGAGGAATCCATCGCGCTCTACGCCCGCGGTGCCGCCCTTCGCGCGCATTGCGACGCCAGGCTCAAGGCCGCCGAGGCCCGCGTCGAGGAGATCACCCGCGGCGCCGACGGCACGACCTCCGCCCGCGCCACGGACATCGGCTGAGCGGTCGTGGACGCCCAGATGCTGCATTTCCACGCGGCGCTCAGCCAGGCCGCGACGCGCGCCGAGGAGGCGCTGGCGCAGCTCCTGCCCTCGGACGACACGCGGCTCGGGGCGGCGATGCGCTACGCGGTGCTCTCGGGCGGCAAGCGGATGCGCGCATATCTCGCAATGGAGAGTGCCGCCCTCTTCCACGTGCCGCCGGCCCAGGCGCTGAGGACCGCCGCGGCCGTCGAATGCATGCACGCCTACAGCCTCGTGCACGACGACCTGCCCTGCATGGACGACGACGCGACCCGCCGCGGCAAGCCCACGGTCCACATAGCCTGGGACGAGGCGACGGCGGTGCTGGCAGGCGACGCGCTCCAGACCTTCGCCTTCGAGATCCTCGCCGCGCGCCAGGGCGCCATCGACCCGCGGCTCCAGGTCCGGCTGATCGGCGGGCTGGCGCAGGCGGCGGGTGCTATGGGCATGGCCGGCGGCCAGGCGCTGGACATCGCCGCCGAATCTGCCGCCTCGCCGCTCGATCTCGAACAGGTGAGCCTGCTCCAGACGCTCAAGACCGGGGCGCTGATCGTCTGGGCGGCGGAATCCGGCGCCATCCTCGGCCATTCCGACACCGGACCGATGCGCCGCTATGCCGCGGACCTCGGCCTCGCCTTCCAGATCCGCGACGACATCCTCGACGTCGAGGGCGACCCGGAGGCGGCCGGCAAGGCCTTGCGCAAGGACGGGGCGGCGGGCAAGGCCACCTTCGTGACATTGCTAGGGCTCGAGGGGGCGCGGGCGAAAGCCCGTGACTTGGTCGCCTCGGCATGTGACACTCTCTCCCCCTACGGATCCGCCGCGGAGAATCTGCGCCTCGCAGCCAAATTCGTCGTCGCGCGTTCCAACTGAGGCTGCACCGGACGCCGCCCCCAGGGAGAGACCCGCCGATGACCGAGACCCGCCCCCGCACGCCGCTGCTCGACCGCATCAGCGCCCCCGCCGATCTCAAGGGGCTGAGCGACGACGAGCTCGAGCGGCTGGCCGCGGAGCTGCGCGCCGAGACGATCTCGGCGGTGTCGGTGACCGGCGGTCATCTCGGCGCGGGGCTCGGCGTGGTCGAGCTGACGGTCGCGATCCACGCGGTCTTCTCGACTCCGCGCGACAAGCT
>JBBQRM010000403.1:0-3426 GCA_038214855.1 Rhodobacterales bacterium
GCCACAGCGCAGGCGACCGCCAGCGCATTGCCCTGGCTCTCCTTGCCGCCGAAGCCGCCGCCCATCCGCCGAACCTCCGAGCGCACCGCGTTGAACGGCACGCCCAGCGCCGCCGCCACCTTGTGCTGCACCTCGGTCGGATGCTGGGTCGATGAATGCACGAGCATGTCGGTCCCCTCGCCCGGCACCGCCCAGGCGGCATGGCCCTCCAGATAGAAGTGCTCCTGCCCGCCGATCTCGATTTCGCCTTCCACGCGGTGCGGCGCCGCGGCGATCGCCGCCTCCGGCTCGCCGCGCAGGAACTCCACCGCCGGCTCGAAGCGGCTGCCGGCGGCGAGCGCCGCGTCGATGGTCAGCAGCGCCGGCAGATCCTCGTAGACGATCTTCCCCAGCCGCGCCGCCTTGCGCGCCGCGCGGTGGTTGGTCGCGATCACCAGGAACACCGGCTGGCCGTGGTAGTGCACCGCCCCCTCGGCCAGCAGCGGCTCGCCCCGCGCCGAGGGCGAGACGTCGTTGTCCCCCGGCAGGTCCGCGGCCAGCAGCACCTCCACCACCCCCGGTGCTGCCCACACCTCCGCGAGGTCCACCGAGACGAGCCGCGCATGCGCCCGCTCCGACAGACCGAACGCCAGATGCAGCGCACTGGCCGGCAGTGCCGCATCGTCGGCGTAGCGCGCGGCCCCGGTCACGTGAAGCGCCGCACTCTCGTGCGCGAGCGGGACCGCGACCGTCACGCGACCCCCCGCCCGACCAGCCGCACGGCCTCCCCCGAGGTCGTCTCGACGAACACCCGCCGCAGCAGGTTCTGCGCCACCCGCAGCCGGTAGGCGGCACTGGCGCGCATATCGCTGATCGGCGCGAAATCCTCCGCCATCGCCGCCTCACCCGCCGCAACCGCGGCCTCCGACCACTCCGCGCCGATCAGCGCCGCCTCCACCGCGCGCGCCCGCCTCGGGATCGCCGCCATGCCGCCGAAGGCCACCCGCGCCGAGACCACCCGGCCGTCCGCCACCGCGAGGTTGAAACAGCCGCAGACCGCGGAGATGTCGCTGTCGAAGCGCTTGGAGATCTTGTAGCAGCGCAGATCGTCCACCTGCGCCGGCACGAACACGCTCTCGATGAATTCGCCCGGCCTCCGGTCCTGCCGCCCGTAGTCGAGGAAGAATTCCTCCAGCGCCAGCTCCCGCCGCGCCGCGTCCCGCCGCAGCGTCAGCCGCGCCCCGAGCGCGATCAGCGCCGGCGCCGCGTCGCCGATCGGCGAGCCGTTGGCGATGTTGCCGCCCAGGGTCGCGGCATTGCGCACCTGCGCCCCGCCGAAGCGGCGCAGCAGCTCCGCGAGGTCGGGATGCCGCCCCGCCACCGCTCCCCTCAGCCGCGACAGCGTCACCACCGCACCGATCCGCAGGCCCGCATCCGTGACCTCGATGCGCTGCAGCTCCGCCAGCCGGTGCAGGAACGCCACCGGCCCGAGATCCCGCAGCCCCTTTGTCACCCACAGCCCCACGTCGGTCGCGCCCGCGACCAGCACCGCCTCCGGGTTCTCGGCATACCAGCGCGCGAAGGCGTCGAGGTCGGTCGGGACCAGCGCATCGCCTTCCGCCGCCGCCAGGTGCTCCAGCGCCGCGCGCTCGCCCGCCTCCCATTCGGGCGCGGGCGCGTTTCCCGACGCTTCCGCCGCGCGGATGATCGGCGCATAGCCGGTGCAGCGGCAGAGGTTGCCCGCCAGCACGTTGTCCCAGTCCTGCCGCCCGTCGCGATGCGCCGCATAGAGCGCCATCACGATCCCCGGCGTGCAGAAGCCGCATTGCGACCCGTGGTGCTCCACCATCGCCCGCTGCACCGGGTGCAACATGCCACCGGGCCCGGCGATCCCCTCGACCGTGCGCACCGACCGCCCCTGAAGCTGCGGCAGGAACAGGATGCAGGCGTTGAGCGCGCGGTGCACCATCGCGCCGTCCTCGAGGCTCGCCACCGAGACGGTGCAGGCGCCGCAATCGCCCTCGTTGCAGCCCTCCTTGGTGCCGGTCAGCCCGCGCGTCTCGCGCAGCCAGTCGAGCAGCGTCGCTGTCGGCTCGAAATCCTCCAGCACCACCGGCGCGCCGTTCAGCACGAAGCGGATCGCGCTCATGCGCCGCGTCGAGGAAAATCCCGGCTCGATTGCCGCATCCGTCGCTCCGATGAGGTGAAAGCCGGACTTTATCAGGCATGGAATCCGCCGCGATTGCAAGACGGCTGCCGGAGGGGCTCCAAATCCTTTCCATGTGGTAAATGAAATCTCGTTTCCATTTAGTATCAGTGGCTTGCGAACTTGCTCAAGCTTGAGCAGGGTTTGAGCGATCCGCGGGCGTTCCCCCGCCCCACCCCGCCTGCTAGGCTCCCGCCCATGTCCGAGCCCCGATTCATCCACCTCCGCGTCCACTCCTCCTATTCGCTCCTCGAAGGTGCTATCCCGATCGAGGCGCTGCCCGGCCTCTGCCGGCGCGCGAACATGCCGGCGATGGCCCTGACCGACAGCGGCAATCTCTTTGGAGCGCTGGAGTTCTCCGAGACGATGGCCAAGGCCGGCATCCAGCCGATCCCCGGCTGCGCGCTGGCCCTCGCCCACACCGCCCCCGCCCATCCGGGCGAGCGGGTGCCGCCGCCGCGCCCTATCGTGCTCCTCGCCCAGTCCGAGACGGGGTTCGCGAACCTGATGGCGCTCAGCTCGCACAGCTTTCTCGACTGCGGGCAGGCCGCCGCCCATGTCACCCTCGAGGCGCTGGAGGCTCGGGCAGAGGGGCTGATCTGCCTGACCGGCGGCGCCGACGGCCCGCTCGGCGCGCTGATCCGCGACGGCCAGCCCGACCGCGCCCGTGCCCTCGCCGAGCGGCTGGCGGCGGCGTTTCCCGAGCGGCTCTACGTCGAGATCCAGCGCCACCCGCAGGGCGACGCCCCCCGCACCGAGGCCGAGGCCGCGACCGAACCCGGCCTCGTCGGTCTCGCCTACGACCTCGACCTGCCGCTCACCGCCACCAACGACGTGCACTTCCCCGACGCCGCCCTCCACGAGGCCCACGACGCGCTGCTGTGCATCGCCGACGGCACCTATGTCGATCAGCAGGCCGCCCGCCGCCGCCTGACCCCCGAACACGGCTTCAAGGCCGAGGCGGAGATGGCCGCGCTCTTCGCCGACCTGCCCGAGGCGCTGGAGACGACGGTCGAGATCGCCCGGCGCTGCAGCTTCCGCCCGCGCAAGCGCAAGCCGATCCTGCCGCGCTTCGCGCAGAACGAGGTCGCGGAGCTCGCCGCCCAGGCCCGCGCCGGGCTCGCCGCGCGGCTAGAAGCCATCCCGCCGGCGGCACCCGCAGAGGACTACGCCGCGCGGCTGGAGTTCGAGCTCGGCGTCATCGAAGGGATGGGGTTCCCCGGCTATTTCCTGATCGTCGC